>NZ_JAKPCB010000016.1:0-243 GCF_023347575.1 Brenneria tiliae
CAGCGTGCCTTCTCCCGAAGTTACGGCACCATTTTGCCTAGTTCCTTCACCCGAGTTCTCTCAAGCGCCTGAGTATTCTCTACCTGACCACCTGTGTCGGTTTGGGGTACGATTGACTGTTACCTGGTGCTTAGAGGCTTTTCCTGGAAGCGTAGCATCGGTTACTTCATCACCGTAGTGACTCGTCATCACGCCTCAGTGTTAACGGTGTTCCGGATTTTCCAAAAACACCCACCTTCACGC
>NZ_JAKPCB010000017.1:0-243 GCF_023347575.1 Brenneria tiliae
GCGTGAAGGTGGGTGTTTTTGGAAAATCCGGAACACCGTTAACACTGAGGCGTGATGACGAGTCACTACGGTGATGAAGTAACCGATGCTACGCTTCCAGGAAAAGCCTCTAAGCACCAGGTAACAGCCAATCGTACCCCAAACCGACACAGGTGGTCAGGTAGAGAATACTCAGGCGCTTGAGAGAACTCGGGTGAAGGAACTAGGCAAAATGGTGCCGTAACTTCGGGAGAAGGCACGCTG
>NZ_JAKPCB010000015.1:0-226 GCF_023347575.1 Brenneria tiliae
ACCACCAGATCGTCGGCCAGTACCCGGTCAACCTTGATGGTAAAGACTGCATCCTGTGCTTCGGTGACGTCGCCGTTGCTATCGATCGTCACGTTGACAGTATCCACCGTATCGGTAACGGTCACTGTCGCTGTATCGCTGGTATCCAATTGCTCAAAGTTATGCTCGCCCGCGTCGGTTACGCTTAGCGTGTAGCTTTCGCCGTCTTGATAAACATCGTCGTTTT
>NZ_JAKPCB010000013.1:0-224 GCF_023347575.1 Brenneria tiliae
GAGACAGGTGCTGCATGGCTGTCGTCAGCTCGTGTTGTGAAATGTTGGGTTAAGTCCCGCAACGAGCGCAACCCTTATCCTTTGTTGCCAGCGATTCGGTCGGGAACTCAAAGGAGACTGCCGGTGATAAACCGGAGGAAGGTGGGGATGACGTCAAGTCATCATGGCCCTTACGAGTAGGGCTACACACGTGCTACAATGGCTCATAAAAAGAGAATCGAACT
>NZ_JAKPCB010000014.1:0-224 GCF_023347575.1 Brenneria tiliae
GGTAACGGTTGGAAAAAACCGGAGAGGCTTAACCTTACAACACCGAAGGTGTTTTGAGAGCGACTCATATATTTGAGCTTGTTCGTGGATTGGTTCTGATGGTTGCAGAGAAAACTGTATCGGTTGGGATTAAACGTATTTGCCTGGCGGCGATAGAGCGGTGGTCCGACCTGAACCAATGCCGAACTCAGTAGTGAAACGCCGTAGCGCCGATGGTAGTGTGG
>NZ_JAKPCB010000011.1:0-222 GCF_023347575.1 Brenneria tiliae
GGTTGATTTCTTTTCCTCGGGGTACTGAGATGTTTCAGTTCCCCCGGTTCGCCTCATGCCACTATGTATTCATGACATGATAGTGTGTCGAAACACACTGGGTTTCCCCATTCGGGTATCGTCGGGTATAACGGTTCATATCACCTTGCCGACGCTTTTCGCAGATTAGCACGCCCTTCATCGCCTCTGACTGCCTAGGCATCCACCGTGTACGCTTAGTCG
>NZ_JAKPCB010000012.1:0-222 GCF_023347575.1 Brenneria tiliae
TCACGGTGGCGGAAGGCAGCGATAGTGCCACCGTCAGTGCCACACTGAGTAATCCTACTGACCGTGCCTTTACCGTAACGTTAAACAATGGCGCCACCATCACCTTTGCGGCCGGGTCAACAACCGGCACTTCATCAGCCTTTGCGGTGCAAGGTGATGATGTTTATCAAGATGGTGAAAGCTACACCCTCCGTGTAACGGATTCCGGTGAGCATAATTTCG
>NZ_JAKPCB010000008.1:0-221 GCF_023347575.1 Brenneria tiliae
GGCCTGAGTGGACTTGAACCACCGACCTCACCCTTATCAGGGGTGCGCTCTAACCACCTGAGCTACAAGCCTATTAAGGTATTTCTGCTCGTTATTTTCATCAGACAATCTGTTGTGGACACTGCACCTTCCAATATCTCACTTCAGTTTAAGGAGGTGATCCAACCGCAGGTTCCCCTACGGTTACCTTGTTACGACTTCACCCCAGTCATGAATCACAA
>NZ_JAKPCB010000009.1:0-221 GCF_023347575.1 Brenneria tiliae
TTGTGATTCATGACTGGGGTGAAGTCGTAACAAGGTAACCGTAGGGGAACCTGCGGTTGGATCACCTCCTTAAACTGAAGTGAGATATTGGAAGGTGCAGTGTCCACAACAGATTGTCTGATGAAAACAATGAGCAAGGTAACCTGCGGTAGAAGGTTGCGGACGTTTCCTGAAGTGCCGTGGGGTGTGTGACTGTCCAGTGCAGTGACAAAACACAATGG
>NZ_JAKPCB010000010.1:0-221 GCF_023347575.1 Brenneria tiliae
TTGTGATTCATGACTGGGGTGAAGTCGTAACAAGGTAACCGTAGGGGAACCTGCGGTTGGATCACCTCCTTAAACTGAAGTGAGATATTGGAAAGTGCAGTGTCCACAACAGATTGTCTGATGAAAACAATGAGCAAGGTAACCTGCGGTAGAAGGTTGCGGACGTTTCCTGAAGTGCCGTGGGGTGTGTGACTGTCCAGTGCAGTGACAAAACACAATGG
>NZ_JAKPCB010000095.1:0-263973 GCF_023347575.1 Brenneria tiliae
TCTTTCCCGGTCAGGGCTTGGCCAGACTGGAGCGCTTTCAGCGCTTTGTCGAAATCGAAAGGTTGGGTCATGTATCATTCCTTTTTGGGATATATTACTGGAATGACACGGAATTTCTAACACTCCCATCAGGAATGGTCGGTGGTGGGTCGTCAGGAGAATTTATTTTCAGGCATTCAGTCTTTCCGCCAACCTTGCCATCAGCTCCATACGTTCGTGAAAGATCGCCACAACCAGCACTGGTTCATTCTCTCGCGGCAGGCAGAATACATAATGGTGTTCACAATGCGCCATACGCAGCGTCGGCCAGAGTTCGCTCATGTCCTTGAAAGCTTCATCACCGGCCGCAAGAGCGGTAATGCCGACCTCCAGTTTTTTGATGTAGCTGCGCACCTGCGCATCGCCCCATTGTTTGCGCGTATAACGGATGATACCGCGCATATCGGCTTCCGCCGCATCCGTCAGGACATAATTCCGGGTCAAGAACGCTTGCCTCCGGACAGCTCATCATCAAGGATTTCGCTGATGCTTTTGGCTGAAACCTTTCCAGACAAGCCTTCACTGATACGCTCGCCCAGCAGGTTTTTAAGATCTTCCCATGTCTGGTCAGCATTCGTATCACCGGGGAAAAGTCGTTCTATAGCGTATTGCTTGATTGTCTTGCCTTCCAGCGCCGCCAGGGCTTTCAGGCTCTGGTGTTGATGCTCGGTTATATCGATAGTCAGACGGCTCATAAGATCACCCCCATAAATTACCACAAACCCACATTAGCACAAATACGACTATCCAGTTATGATCGGTTTGGTTTTCTTCGCGGCAAACCATGCTGTCTCGCTCCGCTCGGCTCGAACCTAAACGCAGGTTATTCGTCTCATCCTGAGACTCACCCTTGCAGGGCCAACGCGAGCGTTGTTAAAAATCGTTCCTGACGATTTTTTCTCACCCGCACGACACGTGCAACATGGTAATTTTGAATGAATGTACTTCAGAAAGGGGAAACTTTGCGGATATTGGTGGGTCGTGCAGGATTACTCGGCCTACGGCCTCGCCCTTCGGGCCAACGCTTGACGCGTTGTTCAAAATCGACGATATCGATTTTGTCGAACCTTACGGTTCTCATCCTTCACGATTCTAAGTCACTTTCTTAATTTGAAATTGGTGGGTCGTGCAGGATTCGAACCTGCGACCAATTGATTAAAAGTCAACTGCTCTACCAACTGAGCTAACGACCCGCAATGCGGAACTGCTGAAAAGCCTACTGCTGAAATTGGTGGGTCGTGCAGGATTACTCGGCCTGCGGCCTCGCCCTTCGGGCCAACGCTTGACGCGTTGTTCAAAATCGACGATGTCGATTTTGTCGAACCTTAGGGTTCTCATCCTTCACGATTCTAAACCACTTTCTTAATTTGAAATTGGTGGGTCGTGCAGGATTCGAACCTGCGACCAATTGATTAAAAGTCAACTGCTCTACCAACTGAGCTAACGACCCAAATTTCATGCAGCTTCAGGCATTTCGTTCATGCCTTGGCAACGGCGGCATATATTACTAACTTAAATTTTCAGCGCAACCTATTTTCCATAAAAACGGTTCGACTGCTTATTCTTCGCACGTTCAGGCACAAAAATTGCCCATAAAGAGCAACTTTTGTGCCTGACGAAAGGAGATCAAGAGGCTGATAGACGTTTTTGCGCCTGCTTTGCGCTTTCCGTATTGGGATAGGCTTTTACCACCTGCTGGTAAACGGCTTTGGCTTTATCAAGCTGCCCTTTTTCCTGCATGATCACCCCGACCTTCAGCAGCGCTTCCGCGCTTTTCGGCGATTTGGGGTAGTTTTTTACCACATTGGCAAAGTAGTAGGCGGCATCGTCTTTCTTGCCCTTGTTGTAATTCAACTGCCCGAGCCAGTATTGGGCGTTGGGCTGGTAGGTTGAATCCGGGTATTTCTTGACGAAAGTCTGAAATGCGCTGATGGCCTGATCGTACTGTTTTTTCTCCAGCACCAGGGCGACGGCCTCATTGTAATCGCCGTTTGCATCGCCGGAACCGGTCGGCGCGCTATTGTCGGCGCCGCTATCCGCTGCTGGCGCACTCGGCGTCGGCGTCGCGGCCGGCGATGAGCTTAAGCCATCAATTTGCTGATAAATCTGTTTTTGCCGCTCCACCACCTGATTCAGTTGGTACTGACTTTCCTGAATCTGCCCGCGCAAATTATCGATATCGCGCTGCGTATCGGAAAGCTGTTGCTGAAGTTGGGTTAAAAGCTGACCGTGAGCGTTGGAAATACGCTCCAATTGAGTGACTCGATCTTCCACCGAGCCAGAGCCGGCATTACTGATTGGCGCTGCCTGGGCAGTAGCGGCCCACAGGGCCGCTACGCCAACCAGTAACGACAGACCCAACGAGTGACGTCTGAAGTTACCGATCATGCGATTCTCTTAATATACCAGGACGGCACGACGGTTTTTGGCATAAGCCGCTTCGTCATGACCCAGTACGGCTGGTTTTTCTTTACCGTAAGATACGATAGAGATTTGGTCGGAAGAAACGCCTTTACCCTGCAGGTACATTTGTACCGCATTGGCGCGGCGTTCGCCCAGAGCAATGTTGTATTCCGGCGTACCGCGTTCATCCGCATGACCTTCAATGGTCACTTTGTAAGACGGGTTGCTGCGCAGGAATGCCGCATGCGCGTCCAGCAGTTGAGCGAAATCAGAGCGAATATCGTACTTGTCCAGATCGAAGTAAACGATATTGTTACGCTGTAATTCCTGCACCTGAAGACGAGCCTGCTCGGAAGAAGAGCCACTGCCGTTCTCGAAACCGCTGCCGCTACCGCCGGCGCCGATGGAGGATTGGTCGCTATCCGCATTTTTATTAGAACTACATGCGGCAACTGCCAGTACCGGCAGAGCCAACATCAGGCCTTTCAGCACTTTATTGAATTGCATCTGTTTGTGTCCTTTAAATAGTTTATTGTACATAGTCTGCACTTATAGATACGGCGACCAGGCAGGGAACTTGACCTGTCCATCAGTAGCCGGAAGACGCGCTTTGAAACGCCCATCCGTCGAAACCAGCTGTAACACCGAACCCAGCCCCTGTTTGGAGCTATAGATAACCATGGTGCCATTAGGCGCGATACTTGGCGTTTCGTCCAGGAACGTGTCCGTTAATACTTGCACGGCGCCCGTTACCAGATCCTGTTTGGCAATATGCTGAACGCCGGCGTTGGAGCTCACCATTACCAGAAATTTACCGTCGGCGCTCACTTCAGAATCCTGATTTTGGGCACCTTCCCAAGTCAGACGCTGAGGCGAACCGCCGTTGATATTCGTTTTATAAACCTGAGGACGACCGGCCTGATCCGAAGTATAGGCCAGGGTCTGGTTATCCGGGAACCAGCTGGGTTCGGTGTTATTGCTGCGCCCGTCGGTTACCTGGCTGATTTGACCGGACCCCAGATTCATCACATACAGATTCAGGCTGCCGCTTTTCGACAAGGCAAACGCCAGCTTGCTGCCGTCAGGAGAGAAAGAAGGCGCCCCGTTGTGACGCGGGAAAGAGGCGATCTGGCGGATGGCGCCGTTCGCCAGCGTCTGCACCACCAGCGCCGAACGTCCGCTTTCAAAGGTCACATAGGCCAGTTTGCTGCCGTCCGGCGACCATGCCGGAGACATCAACGGCTCGGGAGAACGGTGAACCACAAACTGGTTATGACCGTCATAGTCCGCAACGCGCAGTTCAAAAGGGAACTGGCCGCCATTGGTCTGCACCACATAGGCGATACGGGTACGGAAGGCGCCCTTGATGCCGCTCAGTTTTTCAAACACCTCGTCGCTGGCGGTATGCGCGGCGTAGCGCAGCCACTGCCTGGTGACCTTGAATTGGTTCTGCGCCAAAACGGTGCCCGGATTAGCGGCGGTATCCACCAGTTGGTAGGAAATAACATAGCTGCCGTCGGCGCTGGGCTGCACCTGTCCGACGACCACGGCATCAATGCCCAGCGCCGTCCAGGCGGCCGGCGTCACTTCGGATGCGGTGGCGGGTTGCTGCGGCATACGGCCGGCTTCAATCGGGTTGAACTTGCCGCTGTTGCGTAAATCGGCGCCGACAATGCCGCCGATATCCTCAGGCGCGGCGCCCGGTCCCGCCCATTTAAAGGGAACAACGCCGATCGGACGCGCCGAGTCCACCCCCTGGGTGATCTCGATGCGCACTTCCGCATGCAGCGCCACGGCCCACAGCATTAAAAAACTTAATGCGACCTTAAGTACCTGCTTCATTTAATCTCCCTTATCCAGACGCAGCGTCTACGATAATTAGCAGAATTTTAACAAAAACAAACCAATGTCAACAAAACACTATAACCTGGTTTGTTTACCATAGTAATAATCTTAAACCCATATCGGTAAACGGCCTGGTTACTGCGGTTTAAAGTCTATCGGCGCATTTTTGAAAGCCTCATACACATCCGAGCTTGGCGGCTTCGGAATTCTGGCCTGTTTCGCCGCGGCAATCGCCGCCTGGCACAAAGCGGGATCGCCGCCCTCGGCATTCACATCAATCAACAGTCCATCCGGCGCCAGTTTGATACGCAACGTGCAGGTCCGCCCTTTATACAGCTGCCAGTCATAAAACTTGTTCTGGATCGCCGCGCGTACCTGACTGCCGTAGCTGTCCAGCGCCGCGCCGGACGCGCCGCTTTGCTTGTTGTTTCCCGTTCCCGCCGGCGCGCCGCCGCCCGATCTGGGCGCGTTTTTTGACGATGCCAGTCCGCCAAGCAGGTCATCAACGGTATTTTCCTGTTTGGCGGCTTCCGCGGCGGCTCGTTTTTTATCTTCCGCCGCTTTTTTAGCCGCGGCGGCGGCCTCGGCTTTCTTCGCGGCCTCTGTCGCCGCCTTTTGCTTCGCCGCATCCGCGGCCGCTTTTTGTTTCGCCAACTCGGCGGCTTTTGCCGCTTCCGCTTTAGCCGCCTCCTGCGCTTTCTGCTTCGCGGCTTCCGCGGCGGCTTTGGCTTCCTCTTCCGCCTTTTTCTTCGCAGCGGCGGCCGCAGCCGCTTGGCGTTGAATTTCTTCTTCGGCTTTTCTCTTCGCGTCGGCGGCGGCCTTCGCCTGCTGTTCCGCTTCCGCCCTGGCTTTGGCCGCGGCGGCCTCGGCCTGTTGCTGCTGTTCTTTCGCCTGCTGCGCGGCCTCTTCAGCCTGCTTGCGCTGCACGGCCTGCTCCTGCGCCTGCCGTTTGGCCTCTTCCTGCGCCTGCAGGCGCTCTTTTTCCAGCTCTTTCAGCCGCTGCTGCTCCGCCGCCTGTTTCTGCTGCAGCTCTTCGGCCTGCTGCTCCGCCTGCCTTTTACGCAGCTGCTCGGAGCGCTGTGCGTCGGTCTGCTGTTGCTGCTGGCGGTTGTATTGCTCGACAACGGCGCTCGGGTCGACCATAACGGCATCAATCGATGAACCGCCGCCGCCTCCGCTGGCATCCATCGTTTGCGTGAATGAACTCCAGATCAGCAAAGCAATCAGTAAGATATGCAGAACCACCGAAATAATAACGGCGCGTTTCAGCTTATCGTTTTGTTCGGTTGCTTTTAGCACAATCGATTCCCAAAAACAGTATTGCCAACAATATGCCCGACGATCGTCACGCTGTTTCAGATCGGTTGCGTCATCAGCCCAACGGATTTGACCCCGGCCTGATGCAGCAGGTTCAGCGCCTTGATGATTTCATCATAAGGAACATCTTTCGCGCCGCCAATCAAAAATACCGCTTTCGGGTTGGCCGCCAGTTGCGCCTGCGCTTCGGCCACCACCTGTTCCGCCGGAAGCTGCTCCATTCGGTTCTGCTCAATCACCAGACTGTATTGCCCTATTCCCGATACTTCAACGATCACCGGAGGATTATCGCTGCCGGAAACCGTCTTTGAATCCGTCGCCTCCGGTAGATCGACCTCCACGCTCTGGGTGATGATGGGGGCCGTCGCCATAAAGATCAGCAACAGCACCAGCAGCACGTCCAGCAGCGGAACAATGTTGATCTCGGATTTCAGTTCACGGCGACCTCTGCGTACTCGTGCCATGATCCCCCCTGATTATTTGCTGTTATCGCTGGAGAAGGCTTGACGATGCAGGATGGCGATAAACTCTTCCATAAAGTTGTCATAGTTCTGCTCCAGCTTGTTCACCCGCTGATTAAGGCGGTTATACGCCATAACCGCGGGGATAGCGGCGAACAGACCGATCGCCGTTGCAATCAACGCCTCAGCGATACCGGGCGCAACCATTTGCAACGTCGCCTGCTTTACCGCCCCCAGGGCGATGAAAGCGTGCATAATCCCCCACACCGTGCCAAACAGGCCGATATACGGGCTGATGGAGCCGACGGTTCCCAAAAACGGAATATGGGTTTCCAACGTCTCCAGCTCACGATTCATGGAAATACGCATCGCCCGCGACGCCCCTTCCACCACCGCTTCCGGCGCGTGGTTGTTGGCGCGATGCAGACGAGCAAACTCTTTGAACCCGGAATAGAAGATTTGTTCTGTTCCCGTCAGACTGTCGCGCCGCGTCTGACTCTCCTGATACAGGCGAGACAGCTCGATACCTGACCAAAATTTATCTTCAAACGCTTCAGCATCGCGCGTCGCCGCATTCAGGATACGGGTGCGCTGGATGATGATCGCCCAGGAAGCAATGGAAAAACAGATTAAAATCAGCATGATTAGTTTGACCAGAAGGCTTGCCTTCAGGAACAAATCAAGAACATTCATGTCAGTCACTGCTTGAACTCCGCGACAATAGACTTAGGAAGCGCGATTGGCTTCATTTGGTGTGGATCGATGCATGCGACCAAAACTTCAGCTTGACTCAGCAAGCTGCCGCATGAATTGAGAATGCGCTGTGAGAAAGTCAGAGAAGCGCCGCGCATCGCGATGATTTCGCTTTGCACTTCCAACAGATCGTCAAGGCGCGCGGGAACAAAATACTCCACCGACATGCGGCGAACGACAAAAGCAATATGTTCGCTCATCAACGCCTGCTGGTGAAAATTGCGTTCACGCAACATTTCCGTTCTGGCCCGCTCATAAAAGGCGACATAACGCGCGTGATAAACAACACCACCTGCATCAGTATCTTCAAAGTAGACCCGAACTGGCCAGCAGAATAACGTCTTACTCACTCTACATCCCGGCAATGCTATAAACATCGTTACTATACGCAAGAGGAATGAGGTTGGGAATGGATTGCAACAGCGGAAAGAAAATAATTATGGGTTGCAGACAACCCATAACCAAATGGAATAGTCGGCGGGATTAGCTGAAAAAGTAGTACAGGCCGAGCGCCAGAATGACAAAGGCCGGAAGCGGACTGAAAAAGGCGCGCCAGCACAATCGCCGCGGGCGGAAACCCACCCCGTGGATCACGCCGGCGCACACCGCCCAGATCAGCAGCAGCCCCTGCCATACCGATAATTCGCTGGTTCTTGCCGCAAAGCGGGCGGGATCCCAGAAAACACACCCGGCCGCCGCCAGCGCCATGATCAGGGAAAGAGCCCGAATCGGGCTCTTATCCATCAGGCGGTATAGCTTATCCACCAGATCGCTCATTGCGTTTTATCGTCGGTCGCTTTGCTTGCCTCGCTTTGCTCAAGCGCCAGGGCGGTAATAATCCCCAGCGAGCAAGCAAGAAGCGTTCCGAGTATCCAGGCAAAATACCACATAAATTAAGCTCCTTACTTAGTACAGCGAGTGGGTGTTCTGCTCAATATGTTCTTTGGTAATCCGTCCGAACATTTTGTAGTAACACCACGCGGTATAGGAAAGCACAATCGGGACGAAGATAATCGCCACCACCGTCATCACTTTCAGGGTCAGCAGGCTTGAGGTCGCATCCCACATCGTCAGGCTGACGTTGGGCGCGGTGACCGACGGCATAATGAACGGAAACATCGCCACGCCCGCCGTCAGAATCACGCACGCAATGGTCAGGGATGAGAACAGGAACGCGAACGCGCCTTTCTCCAGCCGGGCGAAAATGATGGTCAGCAGCGGTAACGCCACGCCCAGCACAGGGATCGCCCACAGCACCGGATGATTGTTGAAGTTAATCAACCAGGCGCCCGCCTGATGAGCGACTTCTTTATGCAGTGGGTTGGACTCGGCCGCGGTATTGATGGCGGAAGTCACCACATAACCGTCAATGCCGTAAACCACCCAGACGCCCGCCAGAGCGAAAGCCACCAGCATGGCCAGCGCGGAAAGCTGCGCCACCGATTTTGAACGCACGTGCAAATCGCCGGTGGTGCGCATCATCAGATAGGTCGCCCCCTGCGCCACGATCATCGTCAGGCTGACAATGCCGGCCAGTAACCCGAACGGGTTCAGCAGTTGGAAGAAGTTTCCGGTGTAGTACAGACGCAGATACTCGTCGACATGGAAGGGAACGCCCTGCAACAGGTTGCCGAAGGCCACGCCGATAACCACCGGCGGCACAAAGCTGCCGATAAACAGGCCCCAGTCCCACATGCCGCGCCAGCGCGGATCTTCAATTTTGGAACGATAGTCAAAACCGACGGGCCGGAAGAACAGCGACGCCAGCACCAGGATCATGGCGATGTAGAAACCGGAAAACGCCGCGGCGTAGACCATCGGCCAGGCGGCGAACAGCGCGCCGCCGGCGGTGATCAGCCAGACCTGGTTGCCGTCCCAGTGCGGGGCGATGCTGTTGATCATTATACGGCGCTCGGTATCGCCCCGGCCCATCAGCCGGACCAATATCCCTACGCCCATATCAAAACCATCGGTGACGGCGAAACCAATCAGCAGAATGCCGATCAACAGCCACCAGATAAAACGCAACACTTCATATTCAAACATAGTGGACTCCTGTTTACCGTGCTTCCTGCGCAACCGTCAGCGGCTGTTCAAAGTGATAGCGCCCCGTTTTCAGGCTGCTTGGCCCCAGACGCGCGTATTTGAACATCAGATACATTTCCGCCACCAGGAACAGCGTATACAGACCGCAAATCAGCGCCATAGAGAACAGGATATCCCCCGCGGTGAGTGACGACGTCGCGACCGCGGTCGGCAGTATTTCACCGATAGCCCAGGGTTGACGCCCGTATTCGGCCACGAACCAGCCCGCTTCCACCGCAATCCACGGCAAAGGGATGCCGTACAACGCGGCGCGGTGCAGCCATTTTCTTTCGCCGATTTTGCCGCGCAGCACGGTCCAGAAAGAGAGGCCGATGATCAGCAGCATCAGGATGCCGCACGCCACCATTATGCGGAAAGAGATATACAGCGGCGCCACGCGCGGAATCGAGTCCTTGGTGGCCTGCTGAATTTGCGCTTCGGTCGCGTCGGAAACCTGCGGCGTATAGCGTTTCAGCAGCAGACCGTACCCCAGATCCTGTTTAGACTGGTTAAACGCTTCTTTAACCGCGGGATCGGTATTCCCGGCGCGCAGTTCCTGCAGCAGTTGGTAAGCCTTCATGCCGTTGCGGATACGAACCTGATGCTGTTCCATCAGATCTTTCAGGCCGGTCACCTGCTTATCGGTGGAACGCGTGGCGATCAAACCAAGAACATAGGGGATACGAATAGCATAATCGTTTTCCATGGTGCCTTGATTCGGCAGGCCGATCAGCGTGAATGAAGCCGGCGCCGGCTGGGTTTCCCATTCGGCTTCTATCGCGGCCAGCTTGGTTTTCTGCACGTCGCCCATTTCATAGCCGGATTCGTCGCCCAGTACAATAACGGAGAGCACGGAAGCCAGACCGAAACTGGCGGCGATGGCGAAGGAGCGTTTGGCAAAGGCGATGTCGCGGCCTTTCAGCAGATAGTAAGAACTGATGCCCAGAATAAACATGGCGCCGGTGCAATAGCCCGCGGCGACGGTGTGAACGAATTTCACCTGAGCGACCGGGTTCAGCACCAGATCGGCGAAGCTCACCATTTCCATGCGCATGGTTTCAAAGTTGAAATCAGAGGCGATGGGGTTTTGCATCCAGCCGTTGGCCACCAGGATCCACAGCGCGGAGAAGTTGGAGCCCAGCGCGACCAGCCAGGTAACCGCCATATGCTGAACTTTCCCCAGCCGGTCCCAGCCGAAAAAGAACAGGCCGACGAAGGTGGACTCGAGGAAGAACGCCATCAGGCCTTCAATGGCCAGCGGAGCGCCGAAAATATCTCCGACGTAATGGGAGAAATAGGACCAGTTGGTGCCGAACTGAAATTCCATCGTCAGTCCGGTGGCAACGCCGAGGGCAAAGTTGATTGCAAATAACTTGCCCCAGAACTTGGTCATATCTTTATAGATTTGTTTGCCCGACAGCACATATACCGTTTCCATAATCGCCAGCAAAAACGCCATCCCCAGCGTTAATGGCACGAATAGAAAATGGTACATTGCGGTTAAGGCAAACTGTAAGCGTGACAGTTCGACTATATCAAACATCTTGACTCCTTGCTCCTCGCAGGAAGGTTTTAGCTTGCAGGATCTGACAAGCCACTAAACACCCGTCAGTAAACACTCAAAAAGAACACAACAAGAAATTGCTTCAGCACTGGCTTTAACAAACGCCGCGCTATCGCCCGGCGCATCCAACGGCAAGCCAAAGAAAAATCACAAATATTACAGGTCCAATCCTAAGCCCCAAGACTGAGTGACGGTATATTACGCCTCTAATCCCCTACAATAAATAGGTTTTTACGTGACCCAGATTGGATTTTTAGTTTCAAATCAACTTTCCTGCTAACTATGTTGCCAGCAATAATTGACCTGGCGCAATTTAATCTCATTTCTAAAAATATATCCATAGGCAGAGTTTGATCTAAAACAAATTCCCCTTTTTTTGTTAATTAAGGGGTTATATTAATTCCGCCCAGCCCACATTGTTAACGCAATGTATTTTTATGGTTGATATAAAAACCAATTCGGTAATATATTTTTTACTTTAACAGCGTCTATTGATGCGTACTGCCGTTGTCCCCCTTTAGCTAATTCCCTCTATTTATAGACTATAATTAAGTGCTTTAATTGTTAGCGCATTGTTGCAATAAATTAACAATGCTCATTACCGGTTATAAACCGACTGAATAGGCTGGTTTTCCCGATAAAAAAGGCCACCCGGAGGTGGCCAAACATGTCGAACTTTGCCAGGGTAATAGGTTGTTATTGCCGCATCAGCGGGACAGCACCGCTTTGACCGCCTCGCCGATATCGGCCAGACTGCGCACCGTTTTCACCCCGGCGGCGTCCAAAGCCGCAAACTTGTCATCGGCGGTGCCTTTGCCGCCGGCGATAATCGCCCCGGCATGCCCCATCCGTTTACCTTTGGGAGCGGTTACCCCCGCAATATAGCTAATCACCGGTTTGGTCACGTGATCCTTGATATAGGCCGCGGCCTCTTCCTCGGCGGTTCCGCCGATTTCACCGATCATCACAATCGCTTCCGTTTGCGGGTCCTGCTCGAACAGCCGCAGGATATCGATAAAGCTGGAGCCGGGAATAGGGTCGCCGCCGATACCCACGCAGCTGGATTGCCCCAGCCCGGCGTCGGTGGTCTGCTTGACCGCTTCGTAAGTCAGGGTGCCGGAACGGGAGACGATCCCCACTTTGCCCGGCAGATGGATATGGCCCGGCATGATGCCGATCTTGCATTCACCCGGCGTGATGACCCCCGGACAGTTCGGGCCGATCATCCGCACGCCGCTCTGCTCCAGCTTGACCTTCACGCTCAGCATATCCAGCGTCGGGATCCCTTCGGTGATGCAGATAATCAGTTCGATGCCGGCGTCGATGGCTTCCAGAATCGAATCTTTGCAAAACGGCGCGGGAACGTAGATAACCGAGGCGGTAGCGCCGGTCGCGTCAATGGCTTCACGCACGGTATTGAACACCGGCAGCCCCAGATGTTCGCTGCCGCCTTTGCCCGGCGTTACGCCGCCGACCATCTGCGTGCCGTAAGCAAGCGCTTGCTCCGAGTGAAACGTCCCCTGACTGCCGGTAAAACCCTGGCAGATGACTTTGGTGTTTTTATCGATCAGAATGGACATTATTTCTCCTCCGTCGCGGCCACGACCTGCTGCGCCGCATCCGTCAGGCTGGTGGCGGCAATAATATTCAAGCCGCTGTCGGCCAGCTTTTTGGCGCCAAGATCGGCGTTATTCCCTTCCAGACGCACCACCACCGGGACATTGACCCCCACTTCGGCAACCGCGCCGATGATGCCGTCGGCGATCAAATCGCAACGCACGATGCCGCCAAAGATATTGACCAGTACGGCTTTGACCTTGTCGTCGGACAGGATGATTTTGAACGCCTCGGTCACCCGCTCTTTGGTGGCGCCGCCCCCCACGTCAAGGAAGTTGGCCGGCGCCCCGCCGTGCAGCTTGACGATGTCCATCGTCCCCATCGCCAGACCGGCGCCGTTCACCATACAGCCGATATTGCCGTCCAACGCCACATAGTTCAGCTCCCACTGGGCGGCGTGCGCTTCGCGGGAGTCTTCCTGGCTCGGGTCGCGCATTTCGCGCAGCTCGGGCTGACGGAACAGGGCGTTGCCGTCGGCCGCCAGCTTGCCGTCCAGACAGATCAAATCGCCCTGTTTGGTAATCACCAGCGGGTTGATCTCCACCAGCGCCAGATCGCGCTCCAGAAACATCGTCGCCAGCCCCATAAAGATTTTGGTGAACTGGGCCACCTGTTTGCCGCTCAGGCCCAGCTTAAAGGCCAGTTCGCGCCCCTGATAGGGCTGCGGCCCGGTCAGCGGATCCAGCGCCGCTTTATAAATCAGTTCGGGGGTTTCTTCCGCGACCTTTTCGATCTCCACGCCGCCTTCGGTGGAGGCCATAAACACCACGCGACGGCTGCCGCGGTCGACCACGGCCCCCAGATAGAGCTCCTGGTCAATCTCCGTCGCCGCTTCCACCAGAATCTGATGAACGGGCTGCCCTTGCGCATCGGTTTGATACGTCACCAGGTTTCTACCCAGCCAGCTTTCAGCGAATGCGCGGATATCTTCCTTGTTGCCGACGACTTTCACCCCGCCCGCTTTACCGCGACCGCCGGCGTGAACCTGGCATTTGACCACCCACGGGCCCGCGCCGATTTTCGAGGCGGCTTCTTCCGCTTCGCGCGGGGTCGTACAGGCATAGCCGACCGGCGCCGGTAGCCCATACCGAGCAAATAGCTGTTTTGCCTGATATTCATGTAGATTCATGATGTTCTATCCATCTAAGTTTAAAGATAAGTCAGTGACTTTCTTATATTTTTTTGATGATGCCGCAAACAGAACGGCCTGCATAGCACATAAATGAAGGGCGGCGGGCAGTCGTGCCCCGCCGCCCGGGCGAATCAGATATCCAACAGTAGACGAGTGGGATCTTCCAGCAACTCCTTCACCGTTACCAGGAAGCTTACGGATTCGCGTCCATCGATCAGGCGATGATCGTAGGAGAGCGCCAGATACATCATGGGCAGGATGACCACCTGACCGTCCACCGCCATCGGCCGATCTTTAATCGCATGCATGCCGAGGATGGCGCTTTGCGGCGGGTTGATGATCGGAGTGGACATCAGCGAGCCGAAGACGCCGCCGTTGGTAATAGTGAAATTACCGCCGGTGAGTTCTTCAACCGTCAACTTGCCGTCGCGGCCTTTTACCGCCAGCTCTTTGATCTTCTTCTCAATGTCGGCCATGCCCAGCGCATCGACGTCATGCAGTACCGGGGTCACCAGACCGCGCGGCGTCGATACCGCGATGCTGACGTCGAAATAGTTATGATAAACCACATCTTCGCCGTCAATGGAGGCGTTGACTTCCGGGAAACGCTTCAGCGCTTCAACCACCGCTTTAAGGTAGAAAGACATAAAGCCCAGACGGATACCGTGGCGCTTCTCGAACACCTCGCCGTACTGCTTGCGCAGATCCATAATGGGCTTCATGTTGACTTCGTTGAACGTGGTCAACATGGCGGTGCTGTTTTTCGCTTCCAGCAGACGTTCCGCCACCCGTTTGCGCAGGCGCGTCATCGGCACGCGTTTTTCGCTGCGCGCCCCCAGCGCCGGGGCCGGGGCTGACGGCGCGGCGGGTTTATCCTCTTTCCTGGCCTCTTGCTTGCTCGCGGCCAGATGCTTGTCAACGTCTTCCCGGGTGATGCGCCCCCCGACGCCGCTGCCTTTAATGGCGGCGGCATCCAGGTCGTGCTCGGCAATCAGACGGCGGATCGCCGGGCTGAGCGCATCGCTGCTCTGCTCTTCCAGCGCGGCCGTGTGGCGCTGCGCCGGATTGGCCTCTTTGGTCTGCGACTTTTCGCTGGTTTCCTTACCGGAGCTGTCGCCCCGGCGCAGGCGGCCCAGCACCTGACGCGCCGTCACCGTGGCGCCTTCCTCTTCCAGCACCGCATCCAGAATACCGGCTTCGGATGCCGGCACTTCCAGTATGACTTTGTCGGTTTCAATCTCGACCAGCACCTCATCACGCTGGACGCTGTCGCCCGGTTTTTTATGCCAGGTCGCCACCGTGGCGTCAGCGACGGATTCGGGCAGGTCGGGGACGAGAATATCTACGCTACTCATTATCTATCCTTTTATTTAATCAACGTTCAGCGCGTCATTAACCAGATCTTGCTGCTGTTTCTGGTGTACGGAAAAATAGCCCACCGCGGGTGAAGCGGAAGCTGGACGTCCGGCGTAACGTAAAGAAGCCCCAAACGGAATAACTTCACGGAAATGATGCTGGCTGCAATACCAGGCCCCCTGATTCAGCGGCTCTTCCTGACACCACACGAAATCGTGCACCTGGGAGAATGGCTCCAGCGCCGCCTGCACCGCCTGGTGCGGGAAGGGATAAAGCTGTTCGATACGCACCACAGCCACATCTTTTTGATCATTTTTGCGCCGCTGCTCCACCAGATCATAATAAACCTTGCCGGAACAGAGCACGACGCGTTTGACCGCCTTGGGATCCAGATCGTCGACTTCGCCAATCGCCGGCTGGAAATGACCGTCGGCCAGATCTTCCAGCGAGGAGATCGCCAGCGGATGACGCAACAGCGATTTCGGCGACATGACGATCAGCGGACGACGCATGCCGCGCAGCGCCTGACGGCGCAGCATGTGATACACCTGGGCCGGCGTGGAAGGAATGCACACCTGCATATTCTGTTCGGCGCACAGCTGCAGGTAGCGTTCGAGCCTGGCCGAGGAGTGTTCCGGCCCCTGCCCTTCATAGCCGTGCGGCAGCAGCATCACCAGTCCGCACATCCGCCCCCACTTTTGTTCGCCGGAGCTGATGAACTGGTCGATAACCACCTGCGCGCCGTTGGCGAAGTCGCCGAACTGCGCTTCCCAGATGGTCAGGGTGCGCGGCTCCGCCGTGGCATAGCCGTATTCAAACGCCAGCACCGCCTCTTCGGAAAGCACCGAGTCCCAGACGTTGAAGGTTCCCTGGGCGTTATGCACATGCTCCAGCGGCGTATAGCCGGAACCGTTTTTCTGATTATGCACCACCGCATGGCGATGGAAGAAGGTGCCGCGGCCGGTGTCTTCACCCGACAGCCGTATCGAAATCCCCTCGTCAACCAGGGTGGCGTACGACAGCATTTCCGCCGCGCCCCAGTCAAACGGCTTATTGCCGTTCGCCATTTCAGCGCGGTCGTTATACACCTTGGCGACCCGCGGCTGCATTTCTATCGCCTCCGGGATCTCGCTGATGCGCTTGGCCAGTTCCTGCAAACGCTTCATCTCGACCTTGCTGGGATAGGGTTCGTCCCACTCGTGGTTGAGATAGGGCGACCAGGTGAAGGACTGCATGTCCATCTCGCGCCACTCTTCCACCACGCAGTCGCCGCCGTCCAGCGCGTCGCGGTACAGGTTGACCAGCTCGGTGGCGTCTTCCAGCGTGACCACCTGCTGCTGTTCCAGACGGTCCGCATACACTTTGCGCGGCGTCGGATGTTTTTTGATTTTCTGGTACATCATCGGCTGGGTGGCGCTAGGCTCGTCCGCCTCGTTATGACCGTGACGGCGGTAGCAGATCAGGTCGATAAACACGTCGCGCTTAAAGGTGTTGCGGAAATCCAGCGCCAGACGGGTAACGAAGGCCACCGCTTCCGGATCGTCCGAATTAACGTGGAAAATCGGCGCCTGCACCATTTTACCGATATCGGTGCAGTATTCCGTGGAGCGGATATCCAGCAGGTTCGAGGTGGTGAAACCGATGCGGTTGTTGATGACGATACGCAGCGTGCCGCCGACTTCATAACCGCGCACCTTGGACATGTTGAGCGTTTCCTGCACCACGCCCTGCCCGCTGATGGCCGCATCGCCATGAATGGTCACCGGCAGCACCAGCGTATCAACCGGATTGTCCAGCCGGTCGAGCCGGGCGCGTACCGAGCCGGTCACCACCGGGCTGACGATCTCCAGATGGGAAGGGTTGAACGCCAGCGCCAGATGCACCAGCCCGCCTTCCGTTTCCAGATCGGAGGAGAATCCCTGATGGTATTTCACATCGCCGGTGCCCAGGTGCTCTTTATGCTTGCCGGAAAATTCATCGAACAAATCCTGCGGTTTTTTTCCCACCACGTTGACCAGTACGTTCAGGCGGCCGCGGTGCGCCATGCCGAGAACCACTTCGCGCGTGCCGTTTTTGCCCGCATGACGGACCATCTCTTTCAGCATCGGCACCAGGGCGTCGCCCCCTTCCAGCGAGAAGCGCTTGGCGCCGGGGAACTTGGCGCCGAGGTAACGCTCCAGGCCTTCCGCCGCGGTCAGCTCCTTCAGGAAACACCTTTTCTCTTCGGCGCTGAACGAGGGCTGCCCCACCACCGACTCGATGCGGTGCTGGATCCAGCGTTTTTCTTCCGTATTGGTGATGTGCATATACTCCGCGCCGATCGGCCCGCAGTAGGTCTGTTTCAGCGCCTGATACAGTTCGCCCAGCTGCATGGTGTCCTTGCCGATGGCGAACGACCCCACGTTAAAGGTTTCCTGCAAATCATCCTGCGTCAGATTGTGGTAATCGAGATCCAATTCGGGCACCGGGATCTGGGGGCGCAAATTCAAGGGATCGAGATTAGCCTGCTGGTGGCCGCGAAAGCGGAAGGCGTTGATAAGCTGCAACACCTTGACCTGCTTCGCATCGCTGTCAGGGTCGGTAACCGATGAGGTGTGACGTGAAGACTCTTTCGCCAGGCGGCGAAAATATTCACGGGTTTTGGAGTGGAGTTGATCCGGTTTAATCCCAGCCGTAGGCAACTGCTGGAAAATCGATCGCCAGCTGAGATCGATAGAATCCGGGTCGGTTAAAAAATCTTCATAGAGCTGCTCTATGTAGGACTGGTTCGCGCCCGCCAGATAGGAGGAATCCAGCCAGGCCTTCATTGCGCCGTTCTGCATCATGATCCCTTAAGCTAATAAGCTTCAGTTTTCGCCGTGGTTAACATGTCATCGTGTCGTATAAAATCGGTTACCGTAAAGGGTTCACTTGCCGTAGGTCAGTACCGGCGGGGAATCCATTACCCGTTAAGGAACCTTTAAAAACCGGTTCTGGCGCCTGAGCCCGCTTTTAAAGGTTTCCTGTCATCCCCCGCCGCATCCGCCGCGGGGGATGATATCCGTAACAATCCGCTAATCAAACAATCCGCTAAATAAACAACGCGCTGGTTACGCGCTACGCTGCAACAGCATGGACTTAATGTGGCCGATCGCCCGCGTCGGGTTAAGCCCTTTCGGACAAACACTGACGCAATTCATAATGCTGTGACAGCGGAATACGCTGAAAGCATCGTCCAGATTTTCCAGTCTGGGCTGGGTTTCCGTATCGCGACTGTCGATCAGGAAGCGGTACGCGGCCAGCAGGCCCGCCGGCCCGACGAACTTGTCCGGGTTCCACCAGAACGACGGACAAGAGGTTGAACAACAGGCGCACATGATGCATTCATATAAGCCATCCAGTTTCGCGCGCTGCTCCGGCGACTGCAAATGCTCGCGCGCCGGAGGATTTCTTCCATTATTCAACAGGTAAGGTTTTATTTTCTCATATTGGGCATAGAATTGCCCCATGTCCACCACCAAATCACGCACCACCGGCAATCCGGGCAGCGGGCGGACGACGATTTTATGGTTTCCGCGCCGCAGCGCCGAAATCGGCGTGATGCAGGCCAGCCCGTTTTTACCGTTCATATTAACACCGTCCGAGCCGCAAACCCCCTCGCGGCATGAACGGCGGAACGACAGCGTCGGATCCTGCTCCTTCAGCAGAATCAGCGCGTCCAGCAGCATCATGTCATGCCCCTCTTCCGCTTCCAACCGGTAGTCCTGCATCCGCGGCGCATCATCCACGTCCGGGTTATAACGATAAATAGAAAATTCGAGTTTCATCAATCAATCCCCCGCAATTAATAGGTACGCACTTTCGGCGGAAAGGCCGGGCGCAGTTTAGGCTGCATGTTCACCGCACGGCGCGTCATGCTGTCGGTTTGCGGCAGATACAACGAATGACATAACCAGTTTTCATCATCACGATCGGGATAGTCGAAACGGCTGTGCGCTCCGCGGCTTTCGGTGCGGAAATTGGCGGAAACCGCCGTCGCATACGCGGTTTCCATCAGGTTATCCAGCTCCAGACATTCAACGCGCTGGGTATTGAATTCGGTGGAATTATCGTCCAGCCGGGCATTTTTCAGCCGCTCGCGGATCGTTTTCAGCTCTTCCAGACCTTTCGCCATGGCGTCTCCTTCGCGGAATACCGAGAAGTTATGCTGCATGCAGGATTGCAGCGCCTTGCGGATTTCCACCGGATCTTCGCCCGAGGGCGTGTTGTTCCAGCGGTTAAGACGTTCGAGGGAGGCTTCGATATCCGACTCGCTGGCGTCGCGGCTTGCGCCCTGCTCATCCAGCGACTCATGCAAATGCATTCCCGCCGCCCGGCCGAACACCACCAGGTCGAGCAGCGAGTTACCGCCCAGGCGGTTGGCGCCATGCACCGAAACACAGGCGATCTCCCCCACGGCGAACAGGCCGGGGATCGGCACATCTTCCCCTTTTTCGTTCACCGTCAGCGCCTGACCGCTGACTTTGGTCGGGATGCCGCCCATCATATAGTGACAGGTGGGAATAACCGGGATCGGTTCTTTCACCGGATCGACATGGGCAAAGGTGCGGGACAGCTCAAGAATGCCCGGCAGGCGGGATTCCAGCACCTCTTTGCCCAGGTGGTCCAGCTTCAGCTTGGCATGCGGCCCCCAGGGGCCTTCACAGCCGCGCCCTTCGCGGATTTCGATCATAATCGAACGGGCCACCACGTCGCGGCCGGCCAGATCTTTGGCGTTCGGCGCGTAGCGTTCCATAAAGCGTTCGCCGTGCTTATTCAGCAGGTAGCCCCCTTCGCCGCGACAGCCTTCGGTCACCAACACCCCGGCGCCGGCGATCCCCGTCGGATGGAACTGCCACATTTCCATGTCCTGCACCGGCACGCCGGCGCGCAACGCCATGCCGACGCCGTCGCCGGTGTTGATGTGCGCATTGGTGGTGGACTGATAAATACGCCCCGCGCCGCCGGTGGCCAGTATGGTGGCGCGCGCTTTGAAATAGACCACTTCGCCGCTTTCGATACAGATGGCGGTGCATCCCACCACCGCGCCGTCCTGATTTTTCACCAGATCGAGCGCGTACCATTCGGAAAAGATGGTGGTGTGATTTTTCAGATTCTGCTGGTATAGCGTATGCAGCAGGGCGTGGCCGGTGCGGTCGGCCGCCGCCGCGGTACGGGCGGCCTGCTCGCCGCCGAAATTCCTGGATTGTCCGCCGAACGGACGCTGATAGATTTTGCCGTCGTCCAGGCGGGAAAACGGCAGTCCCATATGTTCCAGCTCCAGCACCGCTTCCGGGCCGGTTTTGCACATATATTCAATCGCGTCCTGATCGCCGATATAGTCGGAACCTTTCACCGTGTCATACATATGCCATTCCCAGTTGTCTTCATGGGTATTGCCCAGCGCGACGGTGATGCCCCCCTGCGCGGACACGGTATGGGAACGGGTTGGAAAGACTTTGGACAACAGGGCGCAGGAGAGGCCCATCTGGGATATTTGCAGCGCGGCGCGCATACCTGCGCCGCCCGCGCCGACTACAACAGCATCAAACTCTCTGACTGGCAAATTCATTACGCCCCCCACACCACAATAGTTCCATAAATGACGTACACCAACAGCGCAACCACGATCGCCAACTGTAAAGTCAGGCGCAGGGCCAGCGGTTTAATGTAGTCGGTCAGCACCTGCCACATCCCTATCCACGCATGCACCAGGATGGAAAATAACGTAAGCAGGGTGAATACCTTGGTGAGAGCCATAGCGAAAAAATCGCGCCAGACCGGGTAGGTCATTTCGCCGACGGCGATAATAAAGCCAAGCAGATAAATCACATACAGCACAATGACGATGGCGGAAGCGCGAATCAGTAACCAATCCTGTACGCCATTGCGTCCTAACGCAGAAGCATTGCTTACCATACGAGGACTCCAGCCAGAAGTGAAAGCGCGACGGTGATGATAAAAGAGATATTCGCCGAACGTTTGCCGGCAACAAGGTCCTCTTCTATATAGCCAAAATCCATCATCAGATGACGCAGACCACCGACAATATGGTAAGCCAGCGCGGTGAGGATGCCCCAAACGACGAATTTGACGATAACGCTATCCAGCATTTCCGCCGCCCGCAGGAAGCCCTCCGCGGAAGAAAGGGAGAGTCCCAGCAGCCACAGCAGGATGCCGACAGCGACAAAGGTGATAACGCCGGAGACGCGGTGGAGAATGGATGCTATCGCAGTAACGGGAAACTGGATCGTCTGCAGATCCAAATTAACAGGTCTTTGTTTTTTCACGTATATGCCCACACAGCTTTTATTATTGTATCTTCCTCCGGACCTGAAGGTCAGACAGCATAAATGTCGCAAACCAGGAAGCGGTTTATGCTACGCGCTCAAACATCAACATTCCGGTGTCTAACAGCGCATCATTCATACTGGGTGGCTCCTACGACAGGGGGTTCCGGAGACCTGTCCGAAGTATAGGTACTTCACATTCTTATTACAAATCCCATACAAATTGTTTGGTGACATTTCCCCTGAATAGTGATTCTCATCACAAATTTCACAATTCATACAAATACAACCATATCGTTTGACAAAATTTCAACATTTAAATTACAACTAGCGCGCTAAACTCCCCTATGATGTAGTAATGCTCAGCGGTTATTCTTTCCCACCGACATAACTTATGTAAAAGTGGGAATAAGAGAAGCCACGTAAAAGTTAGCACTACTGGCTATGATTAGTTCAAAGAATGGTTAATTATCTGGAGAACGATGTTTTCATCCTGAATGTGGCTGGCTGCTCGCCATAGCCCGACTCTGTCCCCTACTGACGACGCTGTCGCGACAGAACAGAGTTTCGCTGGTTGGTTATTGATCCGGTGTACAGGCATGACGGTATTTCTTCGGTGGAAAATTTTAAAATTAAAGCGCTAAGGAGACTGTAAATGGCTGATAAAAAAGCAACGCTTACTCTAGACGGTAAAGATCCGATTGAACTGAACGTTCTCTCCGGCACGTTGGGATATGATGAAATAGATATCCGCCCCCTCGGCTCCAAAGGCTTATTTACCTTCGATCCCGGCTTTACCTCAACGGCATCCTGCGAATCCAAAATCACCTATATCGACGGTGAGGAAGGCATTTTATTGCACCGCGGCTACCCGATTGCCCAATTGGCGGAAAAATCCAACTATCTTGAAGTGTGTTACATCCTGCTGTTCGGCGAAGCGCCGACGCAAGAACAATACGAGACCTTTAAAACCACCGTCACCCGCCATACCATGATCCACGAACAGATCACCCGTCTGTTCCACGGTTTCCGCCGTGACTCACACCCCATGGCGGTGCTGTGCGGCGTAACCGGCGCGCTGGCGGCGTTCTACCACGATTCGCTGGATATCAGTATCGATCGCCATCGTGAAATCGCCGCCTACCGCCTGCTGTCTAAAATGCCGACCGTCGCCGCGATGTGTTACAAGTATTCATTGGGCCAACCCTTTGTTTACCCGAGAAACAACCTCTCTTACGCCGGCAACTTCCTGCATATGATGTTCTCCACGCCCTGCGAGGAATATGTGGTAAACCCGGTGCTGGAACGGGCGATGGATCGCATTCTGATCCTGCACGCCGACCATGAGCAGAATGCGTCGACGTCAACCGTGCGCACCGCCGGCTCTTCCGGCGCCAATCCGTTCGCCTGTATCGCCGCGGGGATCGCGTCGCTATGGGGCCCCGCGCACGGCGGCGCCAACGAAGCCTGTTTACGCATGCTGGAAGAGATCAGCTCCGTTGAGCATATCCCGGCCTTTATCAAACGCGCCAAAGATAAAAATGACTCTTTCCGTCTGATGGGCTTCGGTCACCGGGTGTATAAAAACCATGACCCGCGCGCCACCGTAATGCGTGAAACCTGCCACGAAGTGCTGAGGGAACTGGGCCGCAAGGATGATTTGCTGGAAGTGGCCATGGAGCTGGAAAACATCGCCCTGAACGACCCGTACTTTATCGAGAAGAAGCTGTATCCGAACGTCGATTTCTACTCGGGCATTATTCTGAAAGCGATGGGCATTCCGTCCTCCATGTTCACCGTTATCTTCGCCATGGCGCGCACCGTCGGCTGGATCGCCCACTGGAATGAAATGCACGAAGACGGCATCAAGATCGCTCGTCCGCGCCAGCTCTACACCGGCTACGATAAACGCGACTTTAAATCCAATCTGCCGAAAGAGTGATCGGTTTAGTCTGGTAGCGCGAAGGCCGGAGATCCCGGCCCTTTCACTTCTGACAGTGCGGACACCAGAAGAACGGACGTGAAGAGAGAACGGTTCTCTCGATACGATGGCCGCACCGCTCGCACGCCTCGCCCTCGCGATGGAACACCTTGAATGCGAAAATCGCGCCGTGATGGTTGTTTTCATTCACGCCGCCACGCGTACTGTAGGACAAGCGGGGAATAGCGATCAACGCCTGGCTCAGGCGCAGCAGCTGTTCGGCATACAACTGCTCGGCGGTATGCTGCGGCGCCAGGCTGGCGTGCCAGAGAATTTCGGCTCTGAGGTAATTCCCCAGCCCGGCGAGAAACGCCTGATCGAGCAGCAGGCCGCTGAAGCGCCGGCGCCGGAAGCGCGCGGAGAGCAATCGCTCGCGCACCGCGTCCGCCGTCAGCGTCTGGTCGAGCACATCGGGGCCGATACGCTGCAGAAACGGGTGCGACGCCACCGTTTCCGCGCTCAGCATGGCGATATCGGAGGCGCTATACAGCAGAACGGCGGCATCCGCTGTTTCCAGCCGCACGCGCAAATCGCGCCCGGTTTGCGGCGGCGATTCCCCGGCCTTGACCACCCGCCAGACGCCATAGAGCTGGTTATGACTATAGAGAACCAATCCATTGCTGAAATAGGTTAACAGGGCCTTGCCGTGCGTCGCGATCCGTTCAACGCGCTGACCGATCAGCTCCGTTTCATACGGCTTCAACCGCGGGAAAGCGAACCAAGCGCGCTTCAACGTGTTACCCACCACCGCGGCGGCCAGCTGATCTGCCGCCCGGCGGATTTCTGGTCCTTCCGGCATCGCTGCTCCATAACAAAATAATCCGGCGATTTAACGCTGATGAAACCCTTTTACGCCGCCACGTTTATCTGATGCTGCGAGAAGCAGTTGCGCAGCTTGCGCGCCAGCATCAACGCATGTTGACCGTCGCCGTGCACGCAAACGGTATCCGCCCGTACGCTGACCCAGGAACCATCGCTGGCGCGCACGCGCTGACGCTGGATCATTTCCAGCGTTTGCGCCAGCGCCAGATCGTCGCTGCCGATCAGCGCGCCGGACTGTTTGCGCGGCACCAGAGAACCGTCGGGCAGATAACACCTGTCGGCAAACACTTCCTCCCGGGTCGCCAGCCCCACGCGCTGCCCGGCCCGAATCAACTCGCTGCCGGCCAACCCCACCAGGCGCAGGGCCGGATTCACCGCTTTCACCGCGCGGGCGACGGCGTCCGCCAGCGCCGGCTCCCGGGCGGCCTGATTATAGAGCATGCCGTGCGGCTTGACGTGAACCAGTTCCCCCCCTTCCGCGGCCGCTATCGCCGCCAAGGCGCCGATCTGATAAACCACCTGGGCAAAAACCGTCTCCGCCGGCAGGTGCATCTCTTTGCGGCCGAAATTTTCACGGTCGGGAAAGCTCGGGTGCGCGCCGAGCGCCACGCCATAGTTAATCCCCCAGCGCACCGACTGCCGCATGGTCTGGGCGTCTCCCGCATGAAATCCACAGGCGATATTGGCCGAACTGATCAACTTCAACAACGCTTCATCATTCTCGCCGCCTTCCCCCAGGTCGGCGTTCAAATCAATAATCATGCAGCCTCCACGCCAGTTGTTGCAGATAGCGCCGCTGTTGCTCCGCCGCCTGCTGAGCCTCCGCCAGGGTACAACGGATAAAATGCACCGGTTCGCCCAGGCGGATTTGCGCCAGATGATAGAGATCGGCCTCGATCACGCAGGCAATACGCGGATAGCCGCCGGTGGTCTGCGCATCGGCCAATAGCACAATCGGCCGGCCGCTATGCGGCACCTGCACCACCCCCGGCAGCAAACCGTGCGACGGCATTTCACGCTGCGCGGTCCGTTGCAATTCCGGCCCCTGCAGCCGATACCCCATCCGATTGCTTTGCGGACTCAGGTGCCAGGGCGTGCGCCAGAAAGCCTCCCGCGCATTTTCGTCGTACTCCTGATATTCCGGCCCCGGCAAGGCCCGCACGCGGTTGCCGAACAGCAGCTGTTTAACTCCGGTTTCCCTGATTGGCAATCGGGCGGCGGCGCCCAGCGACAGCTCATCGCCATCCGCCAGCAAGCGCCCGGCAAATCCGCCAAAACCCGCTTTCAAATCGGTGCTGCGCGATCCCAGCGCCTCCGGCACGTCAACGCCGCCGGAGAAGGCCAGGTAGCTGCGCATACCGTGACGCGGTAAATGCATTTTTAACGTTTGTCCGGCTTTTACCGCAAAACGCCAGCCGGTCCACAGCGGTTTACCGTCCAGATCGGCATGGCAGTCGGCTCCGGTCAGCGCCACCCAGCAGGGCGAGGTAAAGGTAGCGACAAATTTTCCCAGCGTAATTTCCAGCGCGGCGGCATTTTCCGCGTTGCCCACCAGCAGATTGGCCAGCTTCAATGCGGGAATATCCAGCGCGCCGGACTGGCTGATGCCCAGACGGCGAAAGCCGAAACGCCCGGTATCCTGCACCGAGGTATGCAAGCCGGCACGGATAATTTTCAGCATACGCCCTCCCGCCGGGGCACAAACCGCACATTGTCTCCGGGACGCAGCAGGGTCGGCGGCATCTTCAGCGGGTTGAACAAGGCCAGCGAGGTGCGGCCGATCAGCTGCCAGCCGCCCGGCGTGGATAGCGGGTAGATCCCGGTTTGCCCGCCGCCGATGCCGACCGAACCGGCGGGCACCCGCAGGCGAGGCTCGGCCCGGCGCGGAACGTGCAGTTTTTCATCCAGCCCGCCCAGATAGGCGAACCCGGGCTGAAAGCCAAGAAAATAGACGATATAGCCGGCGGACGCATGGGCTTCCACCACCTGTTTTTCCGTCAGGCCGCAGTGATGGGCGACCAGTTCCAGATCCGGCCCCGACTCGCCGCCATACACCACCGGGATATCAACGTCCCGGGGATCGAATGCCAGCGACTCGCTCTCTTCCCACCAGCGCTGCAGACGTTCAATGGCGTCCAGCGCCGCCTGTTGCGGCTCTTCCAGCAAAACCGTCAGGTTATTCATGCCGGGAATCGCTTCCCGCACCGCCTGGTGGTGATTCAAACGCTCCGCCAACCCCCAGATGCGCTGCTGGCTTTGCAGCGTCATCGGCGGCTCAAGTTCCAGAACCACGGTACTCTCGCCCAGCAGATAACATCGTGCCCGTTGCAATATTTTCTCCTGCCTCACGTTATGCGCTTTTCCTGTTTATTATGGGGAAAGCAAGAAAGATACCGAAATGCCTATTTATGCTTCTTTTTCTCGCTTTTTGATGCATACCACTAATAAGCAATAAAAAAGCGCCGACCGTCAGGCCGGGTTGGGAATATCGATAAAGGTTACGTCAAACCCATGCTGCCGGGCCAACCACTCCCCCAGCGCGCGGATGCCGCCCCGCTCCGTGGCGTGATGCCCGGCGGCATAAAAATGCAGCCCCGTTTCGCGGGCAATATGGATCGTCTGCTCCGACACTTCGCCGGTAATAAACGCATCGACGCCAAATCCGGCCGCCTGCTCGATAAAGCCCTGCCCTCCGCCGGTACACCATGCCAGCCGCTGTATCCGTTGCGGTGCATTATCCCCACAATGCAGCACCGAACGCCCCAAACGGTTTTCCAGACGGCGGCACAGCGCATCGCCGCTCAGCGCCTGGGTCAGCTCGCCGTACGGCAGCAGCGGCTCGATGGCGCCCAGCACCTTGATCTCCAGTAAATCAGCCAGTTGGGCGTTGTTGCCCAACCGCGGGTGCGCGTCCAGCGGCAAATGGTAGCCATAGAGGTTAATGTCGTTGACCAGCAGGGTTTTCAGCCGATTACGCTTCATGCCGCTGACAATGGGCGATTCGTTTTTCCAGAAATAGCCGTGATGGACCAAAACGGCATCGGCCTGTTGCTCTACGGCGGCGTCCAGCAACGCCTGCGAGGCCGTCACCCCGGTAATGATACGCCGCACGTCCGCGCGCCCTTCCACCTGCAGGCCATTCGGGGCGTAGTCCTGAAACTCCTCGACGTTAAGCTCCCGGTTAATCAGTTGTTCCAACTCGCTATTGCGCATACGTACTCTTCTCTGCTTGATCGTTATCGGTCATTGCCGCCCGCTTCGCCGCTTCAAAAGCCGCCAGCGTCTGCCGTCTCGCCTGTTGATGATCGACAATCGGCAGCGGGTAGTGCAACTCGCGCCGCTGGCGGTCGGCCCATCGATGAGGCTGGTGAATATCTTTATCCGCCACCTCCGCCAATTCCGGCAGCCAGCGGCGGATAAAAGTTCCCTGCGGATCAAAACGTTCGCCCTGGGTGGTCGGATTGAAAATACGAAAATAGGGCGCCGCATCCGTTCCGGTGGAGGCCGCCCACTGCCAGCCGCCGTTATTCGCCGCCAGGCTGCCATCCAGCAGCTGCGACATAAAATAGCGCTCCCCCTGACGCCAGTCGATAAGTAAATCCTTTACTAAAAAACTGGCGCAAATCATCCGCAGACGGTTGTGCATCCAGCCGGTCTGGTTCAGTTGCCGCATCGCCGCATCCACAATCGGATAGCCGGTTTTCCCCTGCTGCCACGCCGCCAGGAAATCCGGCGACTGCCGCCATTGCACCCGCCGCGTCCAGTCGGTAAACGGCTTATGCCGGCAGAGATCCGGCCAGAACACCAATAGATGATGATAAAACTCGCGCCAGACCAGCTCATTGAACCAGCTAAACCCCCCGCTTTCGCGCTGTTCCAGCATAGCCGGGCATTCGGCGCGCAGCCGGTTGAAACACTGGCGCGGCGACAGCACGCCCAACGCCAGATAGGGCGAGAGTTTGCTGGTGCCTGCCAGCGCGGGTAAATCCCGCTTGCGCGAATAATCCTGCACCTGCTCGCGGCAGAACCGGCGCAGCTGATGCAGAGCCGCCGTCTCCCCGACGGGAAAGTCGCCATCGATGTCCTGCTGCGGATAACTGAATGGCGTTAGCGCCGTGGTGACGTCAACCGCCCCGCCGCGCCGCTGTTCCGGCGCCGGCACGCTGCCGGTATCCGCTTCCAGCAGACGTTGAATAAAGGCCTGACGAAATGGCGTAAAGACCTTGTACATCTCGCCCTTGGCGGTCAGCACGCTGCCCGGCGGCAACAGCAGGCCGCCATCAAATCCCCGGCACTCTACGCGCCCGGCCAGTTGCGCCTCCGCCTGTTCGTCGCGCCGGCGTTCGTTGATTTCATACTGCCGGTTATAGAACAGATGGGTAACGGCGTGCTGCTGACAAAAATCCGGCAGCCAGTGCGCCGCGGCGGCAAAATCGGCGCATTCATGGTAATAAAGCGCAATCCCTTTTTCGGCTAACGCCTGCTGCAGCGCGTGCAGATGCGCCAGCAGGAAAGCCGCCTGCCGCGGCGCCATATCGTGCTGCCGCCACTGCTGCGGCGTGGCGATAAACAGGGCCGAAACCCGCGCCTGCGGATCCTGGCAGGCGGCATGCAGCGCCGGATTATCGGTGATGCGTAAATCATTACGCAGCCAAACCAAATGCGTGGTCATAAATCATCCTCTGGCTGCCGGTTAGTGGCCGTAGCGTAATCTTAACGCTTCCGGATAAGGCTCAAAGTAACGCTGCTCCGCCAGATAACTGTCCGGGTATTGCGCCATGTAATGCTTCAGCAGGGCGATCGGCGCCAGCAGGGGTTGCAATCCCTGGCGATAGCGATCTATCAGTTGGGTCAGTTCCTGTCGCTGCGGCGTACTGAGCCGGCGGCGAAAATATCCCTGAACGTGCATCAGCACATTGGTGTGATTACGCCGCGTTGCCGGATGCGCCAGCAGCTTCATCAGCCGTAGGCGGTATTCCTGCGCAAAAGCGTCCAGCGATTGCCATTGGTCAATATCCGCCACAAAGCGCCCCAACTCACGGTATTCCGGCTGCGAATGCGACAGCAGCAGCAGTTTATAGCGGCTGTGAAAGGCGATCAGCGCGCCGCGGCTCAGGCCTTGTCGCCAAAGCTGGTGTAGCTCATGCAGCGCATACACCCGCTCGATAAAATTTTCCCGCAGTCCCGGATCGTGCAAACGGCCGTCTTCTTCCACCGGCAGCCAGGGAAACTGACACAGCAGTTCCTGGGTAAACAATCCAATACCACTTTTGCGCGCATTTTTTTGCGACTCGTCATACACCTTTACCCGTTCCATGCCGCAGCTGGGCGATTTGGCGCAGACGATATAGCCGCACAGATGCTGTAAATGAGCGATTTTTTGCGCACAGAAGCGGTGCATTTTCCGGGTCATATCCAGCGGCGAACCATTACTGGCGCGCAGCATAATGTTTCCCTGCGCGTCTTTTATCAGCCGCAACGCCGGACGCGGCACCGGTAATCCCACCGCCACTTCCGGACACAGCGGCTCAAAATGAAAATAAGGCGCCAGTTGCTCAACCGCAAACGCCAGACGTTTGTGGCCGCCGTCAAAGCGTACCGGATTGCCGAGCAGGCAGGCACTGATGCCAACCGGGATCTGATCGAACGTCATGATTTTACCTCATAAAAAATCATCCACTGTTATCAGCATAGCGGATCCCGTCCCGACCCACGCTAAACGGCGGGAAAAATAGGGTAAGAAATCATGATATTGGCGAGAAAAATTGCCGTCCGGGTTCGCCGCGACGGGCCTAGGGGAAAATCAAATGCAGGCGCTTGATAAGAGGGGTCAGCCGATTGCAGGATAAAAAAATGCCGTTCACCCATGAACGGCACAGTCCAATAAAAGAGATGTTTCCTGCGATCAAATTAATAGAAATCGCACGCCGCGTTTTCCGATTGCGCCAGCCACACCGGCTTGTCGCTGGTTTTCAGCCAGACACGGTGCAGATAGCTGTAAAAACGCGCCCGATCGCGGCGAAACAGCATCACCGGTAACGCGGCGACGCCGATGATTACCACGGCAATACGGCGCAGCACAATGCGATGTAAGGGATAAGCAGTGTAGAGTGACATAACGATCCTCCTCTAAAGGCGAGCTCCCCTTGCCAGCTGGTTACTCACATTAACGATAAAATCCGAGTGGAAAACTGGTTAAAACTTTACCGTTTTTAGCGCAGGTTTACTACTCATCGGACCAGAAAAAGATCAAATAATCGCCAGTTTTTTCTCTGTTATTTCATTATGTTACTTATTGGTTAACGATAAATATTCAGCTTGTTAAGGAAAAGGAGATTATCAGGCAGCGTTGATGCGCTTTCTGGTTATCCGCCGTCTCCCGGCGTAACATGCCCGTCTGATCCGTTTCACTATTACCTTTCCATTTCCGTTTATTCAGGGGACTCTCATCATGAGTAGCTGGTTAATCTACGCCCTGCTTTCCGCCCTGTGCGCCGCGCTGGTCGCCCTGTTCGGCAAAATCGGCCTGCAAAATCTGGATGCCAATACCGCAACCGCCATCCGCGCCGTGGTGATGGCGCTTTTTCTGGTCGGCGTGGTGATCGCGCAGGGAAAAGTCGCACTGGTAGGCGAGATCATGGCCAACAAAAAAGCCCTGCTGTTTATTCTGCTCAGCGGCGTGGCCGGCGCCATGTCGTGGCTGTTTTACTTTGTGGCGCTGAAAAACGGCAATGTCGCCCAGGTGGCGCCGATTGATAAGCTCAGCGTGGTGTTTGCGGTGGTATTGGCCGTGGTGTTGCTGGGGGAAAAGATTTCGCTGCTGGCCGGCGCAGGCGTGGCGTTAATTTCAGTTGGCGCGCTGCTTGTCGCGCTGGGATAACAGGCGCCGCATCGCGGCGCCCAATTACACGCTTACTTGGCGTTAGCCAATACCGCGCCGACAATCTCCACCGCTTCCTTCTCGATGCGCTCCCGGTGCTCCGCGCCGAGGAAACTCTCGCAGTAGATTTTATAGGCTTCTTCCGTACCGGAAGGACGCGCGGCGAACCAGCCGTTGTCGGTCATCACTTTCAGCCCGCCGATAGCCGCGCCGTTGCCCGGCGCCGCCGTCAGACGCGCGGTGATCGCATCGCCCGCCAGCGTATCGGCCGATACCTGTTCCGGCGACAGGCGGGATAACGCCGCTTTTTGCGCCTGGGTCGCCGGAGCCTGGATGCGGTTGTAGCTTGGCGCGCCGAAGCGTTTTGCCAGATCGTCATAGTGCTGCTGCGGATTTTTCCCCGTCACCGCGGTAATTTCCGCCGCCAGCAGACACATAATGATGCCGTCTTTGTCCGTCGACCACGGCGTGCCGTCAAAACGCAGGAACGATGCTCCCGCGCTCTCCTCGCCGCCGAAGCCGAAGCTGCCGTCAAACAGGCCGTCGACAAACCATTTGAAGCCAACCGGCACTTCCACCAGTTTACGGCCCAGCTGCGCGACGACGCGATCGATCATCGCGCTGGAGACCAGCGTTTTACCGACGGCCACCGATTCGCCCCACTGCGGACGATGCTGGAACAGGTAATCGATGGATACCGCCAGATAGTGATTGGGGTTCATCAGCCCCGCCGGGGTAACGATGCCGTGACGGTCGTAGTCGGGATCGTTGGCGAACGCCAGATCGAATTTATCGCGCAGCGCCAGCAGCCCGGCCATGGCCGATACCGACGAGCAGTCCATACGGATCACCCCGTCGTGATCCAGCGCCATAAAGCGGAAAGTCTGATCGATGGCGTCGTTCACCAGCGTCAGATCCAGCTTGTAATGCTCGGCGATGCGCTGCCAGTAGGCGATACCGGAACCGCCCAGCGGATCGACCCCCAGTTTCAGACCCGCGCGCTGAATCGCCGCCATATCCACCACCTCGCCCAGCCCTGCGACGTAGGGCTGCACCAAATCCTGTTGGTGCACATAGCCGCTTTTCCAGGCCTGATCCAGCGTAATGCGTTTCACTTCCCGCAGATTATCCGCCAGCAGCGCGTTCGCCCGCTGTTCGATCACGCTGGTGAGGTTGGTATCCGCCGGGCCGCCGTTGGGCGGGTTGTATTTAATACCGCCGTCTTCCGGCGGATTGTGCGACGGCGTAATCACGATGCCGTCCGCCAGCGCGCCTCCCTGACGGTTATGCACCAGAATGGCGTTGGAGACGGCGGGCGTCGGGGTAAAGCCATTGTCCTGCTGGACGATAACCTCAACGCCGTTGGCCGCCAGCACTTCCAGCACCGAAATAAAAGCCGGTTCGGACAGCGCATGGGTATCTTTGCCGACATAGCACGGGCCGCTGACGCCCTGCTTTTTACGTTCTTCCGCAATGGCCTGCGCTATCGCCAGAATATGCGCTTCGTTGAAACTATGCCGCCCCGCGCTGCCGCGATGGCCTGAGGTGCCGAACTTCACCGCATGCGCCGCATTTCCGACTTCCGGACGCAGAACATAATATTGTGACGTCAACTGAGCCACATTGATTAAATCGCTTTGCCGGGTAGGCTGTCCGGCTCTTGGGTGATTAGCCATTGGCGTTTCTCCCTGACGCTGTCATTGATTAGATAGTTCCGCAAACTTTCTCTGTCAGTTCCGCCGGGAACTGCATCGTCAGCATAATGTGTTCGATCATGCTGCGTTTACGACCGGTATTGGTATTGGTGATAACCCAGTATGGCGTACCCGGAATATGTTTGGGTTTGGTATGCGTGCCATTCTGCAGCAAGGTTTGCTGGTCGCCGGCGAAATAAACCCGCGTGCGCCCATGAAGCGATTCCGTCGCCTGAGCGAATTCCGGCGGCGATAACAGATACAGCGTAGACAATACCAGCATAAAACGGTTGATCGCCTTGTTCTGTTCGGCGTATTCATCCGACAACAACAGCTCGCGCACCGCCCGAACCCGATCGCCCGGACGCGGGGACGCGGCCGGCTTCGCATTGAGCGCGACCTCCTCCGACGGCGTCACCGTGGACTGACCGGCGGTAAACTTCAGCATACGGCGTAAAATATCCGATGCGCTTTCACCAATATGCTGCGTATGGCTGGCTATATAACGATAAAGCTCTTCGTCGACCTCAATAGTTTTCATCTTTATCCAGTACTGTTTTTTTACTCAAATCAATCGTCAATAAGTATACAAGCTATCCGGCGCACTCGAACAGCGCTAGAACGACGACAACGCAAAAACTCGGATTATGCCTTGCCGCCCCTGTTGCTGTTTAAGCGATCATAGTTGCTTCTTCCCCGGCAACATAACGTCGTAAAGTCATGATACCCTAAGCGCCTATCTCTCTGAATGAACTTCACTATGAAATTGAATTATCGCCGGCAAAATGCGCTTCACCCCAATGGCAGGCCGCCCGTTATCCTGATGCACGGCCTGTTCGGCAATCTGGATAATCTTGGCGTGCTGGGCCGGGATTTGCAAAATCAGTACGACGTGCTGCAGCTGGATTTACGCAATCACGGCCTGTCGCCGCGTTCGCCGCAGATGACCTACCCGGCGATGGCGCAGGACGTGGCGGAGCTGATGGACCAGCAGCGGATTGAGCGGGCGATTGTTATCGGCCATTCGATGGGCGGCAAAGTCGCCATGGCGCTCAGCGCCCTTATTCCGCAGCGGCTGGAAAAGCTGGTGGCCATTGATATCGCCCCGGTGGATTATCAGACGCGCCGCCACGACGCCGTTTTCGCCGCCCTCAACGCCGTCACCGAGGCGGGCGCCGCATCGCGTTCCGCCGCCGCCGAATTGATGCGTCGGTTTATTAAAGAAGAAGGGGTGATTCAGTTTCTGCTGAAATCGTTCCAACAGGGCGAATGGCGCTTTAACGTGCCAGTGCTGTGGGATCAATACGAAAATATCGCCGGCTGGCAGGAGGTTCCCGCCTGGCAGGGGCCGATTCTGTTTATTCGCGGCGCAAACTCGCCCTATCTGGATGACGTTCACCGCGACGCCCTGCTGCGTCAGTTCCCCGCGGCCCGCGCCTATGTGATCAGCGACGCGGGTCACTGGGTCCATGCGGAAAAACCCGAGGCGGTATTGCGCGCCATTCATCGTTTTCTCGCCGCCGGATAGCCGGGATGCCCGGATTAACCGTTGTCGCCGCCAGCACGGCTGGGGTATGATGGCGCCCGCAGTAGAGGAACGGCTGATTCAGCCACAAGCATTGTAACCACATCATCAAAATGCGCGCGTCGGCGGGCGTTTTGGTCCGAAGACCTTGCAGTATCATTACCTATGGCAAAAGAACAAACGGATCGCACCACGCTGGATCTGTTCGCAGATGAGCGTCGCCCCGGTCGCCCGAAGACCAATCCGCTGTCACGTGATGAACAGCTAAGAATCAATAAGCGTAATCAGCTGCGGCGCGACAAGGTACGCGGGCTGCGGCGGGTCGAACTAAAAATCAACGGCGAGGCGGTCGATATCCTGAATAGCCTGGCTGAACAGCGGAACATCAGCCGCAGTGAACTTATCGAGCAGATGCTGTTGGCGCAGTTGGCCGAGCAAACGTTCTGAGATAACGATCTCTTATGGCTTGAGCGGCGTCATCCCTGACGCCGATAAAAAAACCGGACTTAGAATTTTTCCCAGTTATCCTGGCTGGGCGGCAGCGCTTTTGCGGCTGGCCCGGCCGCTACGGCTTTGGGCGCCGGCGCTGACTTCGCCGCGGACCGCGGCTGCAGATTCTGCTGTTCGGAGAGATGGAATAGCGAAACGGTCTGGTTCAGCAGCGCCGCCTGCTCTTCCAGCGACAGCGCGGCGGCCGAAGCCTGTTCCACCAGCGCCGCATTCTGCTGGGTCACGCTGTCCATTTCCGCCACCGCCTGCCCGACCTGGGCTATCCCCTTGCTCTGCTCTTCCGATGCCGAGGCGATTTCACCCATGATATCGGTAACATTCGTCACCGCGCGAACAATGTCGTGCATGGTGTTGCCGGCATCCTCAACCAGATTCGAACCGGTATCCACACATCTGACGGACTCGGAAATCAATCCTTCTATTTCCTTGGCCGCCTGCGCGCTGCGCTGCGCCAGATTACGCACTTCGCCGGCGACAACGGCGAAACCACGCCCCTGTTCCCCGGCGCGCGCGGCTTCCACGGCGGCGTTCAGCGCCAGAATATTGGTCTGGAACGCGATACCGTTAATCACCGTGGTGATTTCGGCGATCTTGCGCGAACTGCCGGAAATTTCCGCCATGGTTTTCACCACGTTCTCGACGATATCGCCCCCCTTCTTCGCCGTGGTGGACGCCTGTAAGGCCAACTGACTGGCATGGTTGGCATTTTCCGCGTTCTGTTTTACGGTGGCGGTCAACTGTTCCATGCTGGCGGCCGTCTCTTCCAGCGCCGAAGCCTGCTGTTCGGTACGCGACGACAGATCGTTGTTTCCCGCGGCGATTTCCGACGCCCCCTGATAAATCGAGTCGGTGCTGTTTCTGATGGTGCTGACCGTGTTCGCCAGGCTGGTTTGCATTTCACGCAACAGCGGGAATAATCTGCCGACGCAGTTGCGGCCAAAATCCTTGATAGGCTTTCCCAACTGGCCGGAGGCAATCACGCCGAAGTGATCGCGCAAATCATTTAACGGCCGCACCAGGCATGTCACCAGATAGCGATCGGTAAAGAACAGCAGCAGCAGTCCGATAACCAGCCCCGTCAGCAGAATGTTTTGACCGATGGCGGTGATCTGTTCAAAACGTACGCCGGCCGCGGCAAATTTCTCCGATCCCGCCTTATTGAAAGCGCTTATTGAAGCCCCGAACTGACGGCTTAGCGGCGGGACCACATTTTTAGCCTGCTCCTGGTATTCATCAAGCTCGTTCGCCGCCGCTTTTTGATATGAAAGCTCAACGCCCTGAACAATCAAATTATGCCAGTCGCGGCTGACCGCCTGAACCAGCGCATCGTCCAGCCCCGCATGGTCGATACCATTGAATGACACCAAATCCGCTTTTAATGTATTGAGCGCATTCAGCGCCGACGCCTGTTCTTTATCGGCCGTTTCATTATCGCCATTGCGGCGCGCATCAACGGCGCGGGCCAGGCGCGTAACCATCCGGAAATACTGATCGTTGCCCTGATTGACATAATTCATGTTTTGCACCAGCAGGCTGCTGGTCTTGGACGTCGCCGTCATCTCTTTGAAGGAAAACATGGTATAGAGCGACACGCCGCCCCACAATACGCAGAAAATGCCAAGCACCCACAACATGGCCGTTCTGATGGCAATGTTCTTTAAAAGTTTCATTGTTCACTCCAGACCTAAGCACGCATTAATAAAAATGTTTTAATGGTTAATCGGCTTTGTAGTACGAAATTCAAGCCGCCGGGAAGTGTCGCCGCTCCCTGGCATTGGTGTTCCGTGGTATTGAACAGATAAGATCACTTAATTAATCGACAAAACTCAGACAACATTTAACCCCGGTACGGCTCTTGTCGTAGTTTGTTTTCTATTCTGTGAACGAATTCATAACATTCTATAAATACAAATTTTTTTGAGCCCCGGAATTTCAGCTAAAAATTACCCGCCACAATTTACGTCTCCTTACCGATACGAGTTTCTCATGCCGGTAGTGTCTGTTATTATTAGGCGATAAGTGGGTGAAAAACGGCACCATACCATTAAGAATCAAGAGGTTATTTAATTCATGGCACTGATAGGAATTTTCTTTGGCAGTGATACCGGCAATACCGAAAACATTGCCAAGACGATCCAACAGCAGCTGGGAACCGACGTTGCTGAAGTTCATGACATCGCCAAAAGCAGTAAAGAAGACCTTGAAGCTTTCGATATTCTATTGCTGGGTATCCCCACCTGGTATTACGGTGAAGCCCAATGCGACTGGGATGACTTTTTCCCTACGCTGGAAGATATCGACTTTAGCGGCAAACTGGTTGCCCTGTTTGGCTGCGGCGATCAGGAAGACTATGCGGAATACTTCTGTGATGCCATGGGCACCATCCGCGATATCATCGAACCGCACGGCGCGACCATCATCGGACATTGGCCGACGGAAGGCTATTACTTTGAAGCGTCCAAAGGTCTGGCGGATGACAAGCATTTCATCGGCCTGGCTATCGACGAAGATCGTCAGCCTGAACTGACCGCCGAGCGCGTCACCGCCTGGGTAAAACAGATTAGCGAAGAGCTGAATTTGCCAGAGCTGCTGGCTTAACACCACGCCTTGGCTCTGACAACTCCCTCGTCAGAGCCAAATCAATAGAAAAAACCTTTCATTAAGATTGATACATTTTTTTAACTTCCGGCCACAATTCTGTACAATACCCACATCGGTTATGTATGTTCACCATCGTTTTCCTCATTTGCCAACAATGCATTGCGTGCTACCTCTGTATTGTGTGTGGGAATAACCTTGTTAACATTCCATGGTTTCCATTTTGAATGCACGGTTCTATAATTGAGACGCTATTACATTTTTTGAGCCGACCGATGCCATAGGCTAGATAGCCCCCATTGATTAAGTAAGCAACAGGACTAAACCCGCATGACTGACAATAATATCGCATTAAAGAAGGCCGGCCTGAAAGTCACACTTCCGAGACTGAAAATTCTGGAAGTATTGCAGGACCCGGAGTGCCATCACGTCAGTGCGGAAGATTTATATAAAAAACTGATTGATATGGGCGAAGAGATTGGTTTGGCGACCGTCTACCGCGTACTGAATCAGTTTGATGATGCTGGTATCGTCACCCGCCATAATTTTGAAGGCGGCAAGTCGGTTTTCGAACTGACCCAGCAACATCATCATGACCATCTGATTTGCCTGGATTGTGGCAGAGTGATTGAATTCCGTGACGAGTATATCGAAGCGCGGCAACGTGAAATCGCGGAAAGACACAGCATAAAACTGACCAACCACAGCTTGTATCTGTATGGCCATTGCAGTGAAGGGGATTGCCGTGAAGACGAAACCCTGCACGATGAAAAAAGATAAATCAACCGCATAAAAAATCGCAGGTGCGATTTTTAACAAATAAAACCGCCGAGGCGGTTTTATTTTTTTATCCTGTAGACGCCCCAGCAATTATCCCACCCAGGTATCCCGCAGGCCCACCGTACGGTTAAACACCAGATGCTGCGGAGTGGAATAAACCCGGTCGGCGCAGAAATAGCCTTCCCGTTCAAACTGATACGCTTTTTCCGCTTCCGCCTGCGCCAGGCTCGCCTCGACAAAACCACGGGTCACCTGCAGCGACTCGGGATTGATGGTTGACAGGAAATCATCCGCCGCCCCGGGGTTGGCCACGCTGAACAGCCGATCGTACAGCCGGAATTCCGCCGGCAGGCCATGCGCCACCGACACCCAGTGAATAACGCCTTTGACCTTGCGCCCATCGGCCGGATCCTTACTTAAGGTATCCGCATCGTAGCTGCAATAGATGGTGGTGATAACCCCCTGCTCGTCTTTATCGATGCGCTCCGCTTTGATCACATAGGCGTTGCGCAGGCGAACTTCCTTGCCCAGCACCAGACGCTTATACTGCTTATTGGCCTCTTCGCGGAAATCCGCGCGATCGATATACACTTCTCGGCTGAACGCCACCTGGCGGGAGCCCATTTCCGGCTTATTCGGATGGTTCGGCATGGTAACCAGCTCTTCATGATCCGCAGGAAGGTTCTCAATCACCACCTTCACCGGATCCAGCACCGCCATGGCGCGCGGCGCATTGGCGTTAAGGTCGTCGCGGATACAGGACTCCAGCGCCGCCATTTCAACGTTGTTATCCTGTTTGGTGACCCCGATACGGTAACAAAACTCGCGGATAGACGCGGCGCTGTAGCCACGGCGACGCAAACCGGAAATGGTCGGCATACGCGGATCGTCCCACCCTTCAACAATCTTTTCCGTAACCAGCTGGTTCAGCTTACGCTTGGACATAATGGCGTATTCAAGGTTAAGGCGGGAGAATTCATACTGCCGCGGATGGCAAGGTATGGTGATGTTATCCAGCACCCAGTCATACAGGCGGCGGTTATCCTGGAATTCCAGCGTACACAGCGAGTGCGTCACCCCTTCCAGCGCATCGGAAATGCAGTGGGTAAAATCATACATCGGGTAGATGCACCACTTGTTGCCGGTCTGGTGGTGTTCGGCGAACTTGATCCGATACAGCACCGGGTCACGCATCACGATAAACGACGACGCCATATCAATCTTGGCGCGCAAACAGGCGGTTCCCTCGGCAAAGCCGCCGTTACGCATTTTTTCGAACAGCTCCAGGTTTTCCTGCACGCTGCGATCGCGGAAGGGGCTGTTTTTGCCCGGCGACGTCAGCGAACCGCGGTATTCGCGGATCTGCTCCGGCGTCAGTTCATCGACGTACGCCAGCCCCTTGCTGATAAGCTCCACCGCATACTGATGCAGCTGATCGAAATAATCGGAGGAATAGCGTACGTCGCCGCTCCATGAGAAACCCAGCCAGTTAACGTCGCGTTTGATCGACTCAACGTATTCAATATCTTCTTTTACCGGGTTGGTATCGTCAAAACGCAGGTTGCATTGCCCGTTATAGTCGCGGGCGATACCGAAGTTGAGACAGATAGATTTCGCATGCCCGATATGCAGATAGCCGTTAGGCTCCGGCGGGAAGCGCGTCTGAATATGGTCATGCTTACCGGACGCCAGATCTTCATCAATAATCTGGCGGATAAAGTTGGTTGGGCGGGCTTCAGCCTCACTCATGCTTGGTTCCTCAATGCTTAAACGACATATAACCGCTAATGATCCAACAAGCCAAGCCGGGAAACAACCGTTAGTTTGATTAAATTATCGGTGATGAATAAAAACGGGGCGAGATAGCAATCTCGCCCCGCGATTTCATCTACTTACCATGGTTCACACAGTAAGATTCCGCTTTACGCTACGCCTCGCTGACTTTTTTCAGCGCGGACGCGATGGACTCCGCCTGGGTGCCCACCACAATCTGCACATTCTGCTTATTCAGCCGGATAATGCCCGCGGCGCCCAGCCGCTTGGCCAAGGCTTCATCCACCCGGCTGGAATCCGCCACGTTCAAACGCAAGCGGGTGATGCAGGAATCAATGGCCAGCAGATTATCTTTACCGCCGACGGCCTGCAAATAGCCGCGGGCCAGCGTGGTCATATCGCCCGACGCCGCCGCCGAGGCGTTTACATCATAGCCGTCCGCTTCGCTGCCGCTTACCGACAGTTCGCGTCCCGGCGTCAGCAGGTTGAAGCGCAGGATGGTGAAACGGAACGCCAGATAGTAAATAACGAAGAACGCCAACCCCTGCGGTATCAGCATATACCACTGCGTCGCCAGCGGGTTGCGGGACGACAGCACCATATCCACCAGCCCGGCGCTGAAACCGAAACCGGCGATCCAATGCATGCTGGCCGCAATAAACACCGAGATCCCGGTGAGCAGCGCGTGCAGAACATACAGCACCGGCGCCACAAACATAAAGGAGAACTCCAGCGGCTCGGTGATGCCGGTAAAGAATGCGGCGAATGCCGCGGCAAGCATAATCCCCGCCACCTTGCTTTTATTCTCCGGACGCGAGCAGTGATAAATAGCCAACGCCGCCCCCGGCAGGCCGAACATCATAATCGGGAAGAACCCGGCCTGATAACGTCCGGTAATGCCGGCGACCGCTTTCCCCGCGTCGATGGACTGTTGCCCGGCCAGGAAATTCGGGATGTCGTTAATTCCGGCCACATCAAACCAGAACACCGAGTTCAGCGCGTGGTGCAGACCGACGGGGATCAACAGGCGGTTGAAGAAGGCGTAAAGGCCGGCGCCGGTCGCGCCCAACTGCTGGATATACTCGCCAAAAGCGACCAGCGCGTTATAAATGACCGGCCACACATACATCAGGATAAAGGCGACCAGGATCATCAGGAATGAGGTGAGGATCGGCACCAGGCGCCGTCCGCTAAAGAATGACAGCGCTTTTGGCAGTTCCACCTGACTAAAGCGGTTATACAACTCCGCGGAAATCACCCCGACCAGAATACCGATAAACTGGTTTTTAATATTGCCGAACGCGGCGGGCACCTGATCCACCGGAATTTTCTGGATCATCGACACCGCTTCCGGCGAACCGAGCGTGGTCAGCACCAGATAGCCGACGAAACCGGTCAAGGCCGCGGCGCCGTCTTTATCCTTCGACATGCCGTAAGCCACGCCGACGGCAAACAGCGCCGCCATATTTTCGATAATGGCCGCGCCCGATTTAATAAACAGCGCCGCCAGGGCATTTTCACTTCCCCAGCCGACCGGATCGATCCAGTAGCCAATCCCCATCAGGAGCGCGGCGGCGGGCAGCGTGGCGACTGGCACCATCAACGCCCGGCCGATTTTTTGCAAATAGCTAAGAATACTCACATTTTCCTCTCTTCCCCTGTGGGACAAAAAACTGCCGGTTAAACTGGCTCACTGCCGGGTAAAACCACTGCGGGTGGTATTGGCATGGAGTGTAAGAAAAATATTTCGCTCCACAAATTAAACCCTTTCATTATGTGATAACAATCACTAAAAAATCGCATATAAAAAGATTATACCTGCATAAAACGCCAACTTATTTTAAGATAAAAAAAAACAGGCTACACTGATGCGCACTGTTATTTCACCGCTGAAACGCGCCGCCAAGGCGATTTAGCCCGATACTTGTTTAATCGTCCTCAACAATCAGGAGACCGCTGATGAGACTGATTCCCCTCGCTACCCCGGCTGAAGTCGGCAAATGGGCCGCACGCTATATCGTGCAGAAAATCAACGAATTCAACCCCAGCGCCGCCCGCCCTTTCGTGCTGGGCCTCCCCACCGGCAGTTCACCGCTGGAAGCCTACAAAGCGCTGGTGGCGATGCACCGGGCCGGAGAGGTGAGTTTTAAGCACGTGGTAACGTTCAATATGGATGAATATGTCGGCCTGCCCGCCGAACATCCGCAAAGCTATCGCAGCTTTATGCAGCAGAATTTATTCAATCACGTTGATATTCCGCCGGAAAACATTAACCTGTTGAATGGCAACGCGGAAGACATCGCAGCGGAGTGTCGCCGCTACGAAGAGAAAATCAAGTATTACGGCAAGATCCACCTGTTTATGGGAGGAGTAGGCAATGACGGGCATATCGCCTTCAATGAACCCGCCTCTTCTTTAGCTTCCCGGACTCGAATAAAAACCCTGACGGAAGAGACTCGCCTCGCCAACTCTCGTTTCTTTGGCGGCGATGTTAATCTGGTGCCGAAATTCGCCCTTACCGTCGGCGTCGGCACCCTGCTGGATGCCGAAGAGGTGATGATCCTGGTCACCGGACGCAACAAGGCCCAGGCATTACAGGCCGCGGTGGAAGGAAACCTAAACCATATGTGGACCATCAGTTGCCTGCAACTTCACGCCAAAGCGGTAATGGTATGCGACGAGCCGTCGACGATGGAGCTGAAAGTCAAAACCGTTAAATATTTCCGTGAATTAGAAACGGAACAGATGAAAAATCTTTAATCAGTGGTCGGGAGTTGACGATGTACGCTTTAACAAACGGCCGGATTTATACCGGCCACCAGGTGCTGGATAATCACGCGGTGGTGATCGCCGACGGTCTGATAGATAACGTTTGCCCCGTTAGCGACCTTCCCGCCGGGCTGAAAAGGCATGACCTCGGCGGCGCGTCGCTCGCCCCAGGATTTATTGATCTCCAGCTAAACGGCTGTGGCGGGGTTCAGTTCAACGACTCGCTGGAATCCATCTCGGTGCAAACGCTGGAAACCATGCATCAGGCCAACCTGAAGTCGGGCTGCACCAGCTTTTTGCCTACGCTTATCACCTGCAGCGATGAGTTTATGAAGCACGGCGTGGAAGTGATGCGCGCCTATCTGGCGCAGAACAGCTTCCAGGCGCTGGGCCTGCACCTCGAAGGTCCCTGGCTGAACGTGATAAAAAAAGGCACGCACAACGCGGACTTTATTCGTCAGCCGACGCAGGAACTGGTGGATTTCCTGTGCGCCAACGCGGACGTCATCAGCAAAATCACCCTGGCGCCGGAAAAAGTCGCCCCGGCGATAATCCGTCAGTTGGCGGACGCCGGCATCGTGGTTTCCGCCGGCCACTCCAACGCCACCTGGGAACAGGCCAAGCAGGGCTTTGCCAGCGGCATTCGCTTCGCCACCCACCTGTTCAACGCCATGCCTTATATCACCGGCCGCGAACCCGGCCTGGTCGGCGCCGTTTATGACGCCCCGGAAATCTATTGCGGCATTATCGCCGACGGCTGCCACGTGAGCTGGGCCAATATCCGTAACAGCAAGCGGATTAAAGGCGAAAAGCTGGTACTGGTCACCGACGCCGTGGCGCCGGCGGGATCGACGATTGACCGGTTCATTTTTGCCGGTAAAACCATATACTACCGCGACGGCCTGTGCGTGGATGAAAACGGCGTGCTCAGCGGTTCGGCCCTGACGATGATAGAAGCGGTGCGCAACAGCGTGGAACTGGCGGGGATCCCGCTGGATGAGGCGCTCAGAATGGCGACCCTTTATCCCGCGCGCGCCATCGGCATAGACGGGCAGCTAGGCAGCATTGAAAGCGGTAAAGTCGCTAATTTGACCGTTTTCGACCGTAACTATCACATTCTCAATACTTTTGTTAACGGCGGCGACAAAGAATTGACCATACGCGGGTAACTTTTCATGACCATTGGCGGACAAGCGCAGATAGGGAATGTTGATCTGGTTAAACAATTAAACAGCGCGGTCGTGTACCGCCTGATCGATCAACAAGGGCCGATTTCACGCATCCAGATAGCGGAACAGAGCCAGCTTGCCCCCGCCAGCGTCACCAAAATCACCCGTCAGTTGCTGGAGCGCGGGTTGATCAAAGAGGTGGAGCAACAGGCTTCCACCGGCGGCAGACGCGCCATTTCCATCGTCACCGAAACGCACCCGTTTCATGCCATCGCCGTGCGTCTCGGGCGCAATGACGCCACCGTCGCGCTGTACGATTTGCAGGGCAAATCCCTGGGGGACGCGCACTACGACCTGCCGGAAAAAACCCAGGAAAGCGTGGAAACCGCCCTGTTCAAAGCCATCGCCCACTTTATTGATAACCATCGGCCGCGCATCCGCGAGCTGATCGCCATTTCCGTGGCGTTGCCCGGCCTGGTCGATCCCCGCGCCGGCATCGTGCGTTATATGCCCCATATCAGCGTCAACAACTGGCCGCTGGTGGATAATATCCAGCGCCGTTTCCAGGTCGCCAGTTTTGTCGGCCACGATATTCGCAGCCTGGCGCTGGCGGAACACTACTTCGGCGCCACGCACGACTCGCTGGATTCGCTCCTGGTGCGCGTCCATCGCGGCACCGGCGCCGGGATTCTGGTTAACGGACAGATATTTCTCGGCACTAACGGCAACGTGGGAGAAATCGGTCATATACAGATTGATCCGCTGGGAGAGCGCTGTCACTGCGGCAATTTCGGCTGTCTGGAAACGGTCGTCGCCAATGGGGCCATCGAACAACGCGTGCGGCATTTATTGCAGCAAGGCTACCCCAGCAAAATAGAGCCGGATAACTGCACCATCGCCGCCATCTGCAAAGCCGCCAACCGGGACGATCCGCTGGCTCGCGAAGTGATTGAACACGCGGGACAATATCTGGGGAAAGCCATATCCATCGCCATCAACCTGTTTAATCCGCAAAAGGTGGTGATTGCCGGGGAAATTACCGCCGCCGAAAAAATCCTGCTGCCCGCCATTCAACGCTGCATCAATGCGCAGGTGCTGAAAGATTTTCGCAATAGCCTGCCCGTTGAAGTATCCGCATTGAACCACCTCTCGGCGATTGGCGCCTTTGCGCTGGTAAAACGCGCCATGTTAAACGGCGTTTTGTTGCAACATTTGCTGGAAATTCGCTGATCGCCGTTTTTTCTCATAAGAACGGGTTATGGAATCACTAAAAACATGGCGATTCCAGCGGATGAATTTATCGATTATTCATCAAATCGCCCTATAAATTATTCAAACAGCATCAGCATGGCTTTTTTTATTAGATGATATTGAATTCTTATAGCGTTTTGATGCTAAATCATTGTCACTGACACGGCATTGGTAATCAGTATGCAGGAAAAACGGCGGCGACATTGCTATCCGTAAATTGCAGCTGATTAATCTAAAATAATTAGGAGTCATCCATGTGTTCTATCTTCGGTGTGCTTGATCTCAAGACCGATCCTGTTGAAATGCGTAAAAAAGCGCTGGAATTATCACGCCTGATGCGTCACCGCGGACCGGACTGGTCCGGCGTCTATGCCAGCGATAAAGCCATTCTGGCCCATGAGCGCCTATCCATCGTTGATGTGAACACCGGCGCCCAGCCGTTGTACAACCTCGCGCGCACCCACGTCCTGGCCGTTAACGGTGAAATTTATAACCACCAGGCGCTGCGTCAGCAATATGGCGACCGCTACGCGTTCCAGACCGGCTCCGACTGTGAAGTCATCCTGGCGCTGTACCAGGAAAAAGGCCCGGAATTCCTGGACGATCTGCAAGGCATGTTCGCCTTCGCGCTCTACGACAGTGAAAAAGACGCCTACCTGATCGGCCGCGACCACCTGGGCATCATTCCGCTGTACATGGGCTACGACGAATTCGGCAACTTCTACGTGGCTTCAGAAATGAAGGCGCTGGTTCCGGTGTGCCGCACGATTAAAGAATTCCCCGCCGGCAGCTACCTGTGGAGCAAGGACGGAGAAATCCGTGAATACTATCATCGCGACTGGTTCGATTACGAAAACGTAAAAGACAACGAAACCGACGCCGCTGCCCTGCGCGACGCGCTGGAAGAGTCGGTAAAAAGCCACCTGATGTCGGATGTGCCTTACGGCGTTCTGCTCTCCGGCGGCCTGGACTCCTCGGTGATCTCCGCCATCACCAAAAAATACGCCGCCCGCCGGGTGGAAGACGACGAGCGCAGCGAAGCCTGGTGGCCGCAACTGCACTCTTTCGCCGTCGGCCTGAAAGGCGCGCCGGACTTGAAAGCCGCTCAGGAAGTCGCCGAACATCTGGGCACCGTGCACCACGAAATCCACTTCACCGAGCAGGAAGGGCTGGATGCGATTCGCGATGTGATTTACCACATTGAAACCTATGACGTGACGACCATTCGCGCCTCTACCCCGATGTATCTGATGTCCCGTAAAATCAAGGCGATGGGCATCAAGATGGTACTGTCCGGCGAAGGCTCCGACGAAGTGTTTGGCGGCTATCTCTATTTCCACAAGGCGCCGAACGCCAAAGAGCTGCATGAGGAAACCGTGCGCAAACTGCTGGCGCTGCACCAGTATGACTGCGCGCGCGCCAACAAGGCGATGTCGGCCTGGGGCGTGGAAGCGCGCGTGCCGTTCCTGGATAAAAAATTCCTGGACGTGGCGATGCGCATCAACCCGCGCGATAAAATGTGCGGCAACGGCAAAATGGAAAAACACATTCTGCGCGAATGCTTCGAATCATACCTGCCGCACAGCGTGGCATGGCGTCAGAAAGAGCAATTCTCCGACGGCGTCGGCTATAGCTGGATTGATACGCTGAAAGAAGTTGCCGCGCAGCAGGTTAGCGACCAGCAGTTGGAAACCGCGCACTTCCGTTTCCCGTACAACACGCCGACCTCCAAAGAAGGCTATCTGTACCGTGAAATCTTCGAAGAGCTGTTCCCGGTTCCCAGCGCCGCGGAATGCGTGCCTGGCGGCCCGTCAGTCGCCTGCTCTTCGGCTAAAGCCATTGAATGGGATGAATCCTTCAAAAAGATGGACGATCCTTCAGGCCGCGCGGTTGGCGTACACCAGTCCGCATACTGATCGCCGGTTTTATTTTTCGCTATTGCAACGGGCCGCACAGGCCCGTTTTTCTATCTGATTTAGTGGTAAAGCCGGCTTTTTGACGCTTTTCTCACCAGACTGTTCACAACCCAAACAAACGGCGCAGGGTAAGCCCTTTTCGGGAAAAAATTTGTTGACGCAATTAGGCCAACTACGCATAATGCGCCCCGCAACGCCGATGAAGGTGACGCGGAAAAGATGGCTACGTAGCTCAGCTGGTTAGAGCACAGCACTCATAATGCTGGGGTCACAGGTTCGATTCCCGTCGTAGCCACCATCTTTTGCGGGAGTGGCGAAATTGGTAGACGCACCAGATTTAGGTTCTGGCGCCGCAAGGTGTGCGAGTTCAAGTCTCGCCTCCCGCACCATTACTTTCACGGCTTGAAATAGCTTTTCGAAGCTTGATAATGGTTTTATTTAGTTTTGGGGTATCGCCAAGCGGTAAGGCACTGGTTTTTGATACCAGCATTCCCAGGTTCGAATCCTGGTACCCCAGCCATATTTAAGCAGCATTACTGAAAAGTAATTGCCCTGTTGGGGTATCGCCAAGCGGTAAGGCACTGGTTTTTGATACCAGCATTCCCTGGTTCGAATCCAGGTACCCCAGCCATCTAATTGATGTTTAAAGATTTTTGTTGAAACATAACAAAAACGGCAGTACAATTCGGCTACGTAGCTCAGCTGGTTAGAGCACAGCACTCATAATGCTGGGGTCACAGGTTCGATTCCCGTCGTAGCCACCACATTTTTGGGGTATCGCCAAGCGGTAAGGCACCGGATTCTGATTCCGGCATTCCCAGGTTCGAATCCTGGTACCCCAGCCAAATAAAGAAGCCCGCTAACGCGGGCTCAGATTGCTGACGAACCCCACATTTTCCGTGGGGTTCTTGTTTTATAAGCGACCGTAGGTCGCGAGCGCGATATTTTTTGCCTTCAGCCCATGACCACGTTTAGTGTCATCATCCGCTTCTTATTGCGCCTTATCAGGCCGCATTCAGCCAGCAACACCAGACAAAACAGCGCCAGCAGCGCCATCTTCTTCATATTCTGCGCCGTGGCCGCCAGCAGGCATTGCATCTGCACTTTCATCAGCCCCCGGAACCGCGCATACCGATGACCGTGATGTTGTTTCGCATCCGCGAAGCTCCGCTCCACCGTTTCCTTGCGCCGTGCGTATATCTTTTTACCCCATGTCGTCAGCCGCAGCGCATTCGCCTTCTCCTTTGCCTCTTCCCAGACATGTCGGGTAAGGGTTTTCTCTCCCTTTTTGTTTTTCGTACAGTTATCTCGTAACGGACATCCGACACAGACGCGGGCATCCGAACGGTAGTGCCGGTAGCCGTTACGGTCTGTCGTACCGTACGTCAGTAACCTTTCCGCCGGACAGATATACACATCCCGCTCCGGGTCATAGGTAAAGTGTTTTTTCTGATAGACATTCTTTCCCTTGTTCGGTCGCCGGTAACCCGGCACCAGCGCCACGCCCATCTCCTGCGTCAGATGACACACCGCCGCCGTAAAGTACCCCGCGTCCACCCCCGCCGCCACCGGCTCCAGCCCGAAGCGTTGTATCTGCCGCTCAAGTCGGCCTATATACGGCTGGCTGTCATGCACGTTGCCCGGCGTCACATGGGTATCCATGATGATGCCGTGTTTCCCGTCCACCGTGCGGTGGTCCAGATAGAAGAAGCCCTGCGGCTTGTTGTCCCGGTGCATGAAGCCGCTTTCCGGGTCGGTGGTGCTGGCCTTGGTGTTCTTAACGGCGGCTTCGCTTTCTGGCTGCTTTTTTACGGCGGGCAGCGGCTTTTTTTCGTGTTGCTTCCGGTCGGCCTCCACGGCGGCGTTAAGCTGTTCCAGATACTCGCTCACCCCTTCAGGGCGCAGTTCATTCACCGCCTTGCGCGGGTTGGCGTCCGCCTTGAGGTGTGTGCTGTCGGTATAAAGCACCCGGCCATTGGCCATGCCGTTTGCCAGCGCCTGCTCGACGATATGGTCAAAAATCTGCTGGAAGACCTCGCTGTCGTTGAAGCGGCGGATGCGGTTCTGGCTGAGGGTGGAGGCGTCAGGCACTTTTTCAGTCAGGCCCATGCGCAGGAACCAGCGGTAGGCATTATTGACCTGGATTTCTTTCACCAGACGGCGCTCGGAAGGGATACCGAAGAGGTAGCCGAGCAGCATCATTTTAATCAGTCGCACCGGGTCGATGGCGGGACGTCCGTTATTGGGGCAATAGAGGTGGGCGACGGTGTCGCGGATAAATTCGAAATCGATGGCGGCATCAATTTTGCGCACCAGATGGTCTTCAGGCACCAGTTCTTCGAGGGTAACCATTTCAAACTGGTACTGCTGTGGGGCGGGTTCTCTGAGCATGGCGGTCAGTCCGTTTTTTGCACTGACCTTATTAGATCAAAGTCCTGACCGGGAGGCCAGGACTTTGTCAACAGTCTGAGCCCGCTAACGCGGGCTTTTTTTATGGCGGGCAATCATAAAGATTGCCGACGGTACGAAGCCAATAATCTCCCGCTTAAACACCTATCGCATACTTCAACGCACGCTGTTTTAATCCGCCGGCGCGCTGCGCGGCCATCAATGCCAGATTGCGCGCCACGCCGAGCGGCGCAAGCGAATTGCTGAAAGCGCTGTAGAACAAATCCATGCCGCTTTGCATCAGCAGATTATCCGGCATACGGCGACGCTGGTAACGGCGTAATACCGGCTCCGAGCACCACTCCTCGCCGGCATCGCGGGCATGGGTTAATACCTCCAGCAATGCTTCCACGTCCCGATACCCCAGATTCACCCCCTGCCCGGCCAGCGGATTGATGGTATGCGCCGCGTCGCCCAGCAGCGCCAGCCCCGGCTGCACATAGGTTTGCGCATGGCGCCGCACCAAAGGAAAGGAGCCGGCGGCCAGCGCTTTCACCCGTCCCAGGCGCGGCGGGAAGGTCGCCGCTATCTCCTTATCCAACTGGGCGAGCGGCATGGCCTGAAGCTGACGGATGCGCTGCGGGCTGTCATACCACACCAGCGATCCCCAGTGGTCGAACAGCGGCAGAAAGGCGCGCGGTCCGGCGGGCGTAAACTGCTGCCAGGTAACATCCTGCTGGGGGAGCGAGGTCTCCACGCCGATCAGCATGCAGGACTGGCGATACTGCCAGCCGCTGACGCCAATCCCCGCCCACTGGCGGATGCGGGAGTTGGCGCCGTCAGCGCCTATTACCAGCGGCGTCGTCAGGCTCTGGCCGTCATCAAGCCGCAGCCGCCATCCCGCGTCCGTGCGCTGCATGCCTTGCAGACCGCTCGGGCAGTAGCAACGGCAGCGCTCAACCTCATTCAGGGAGGACCATAGCGCCAGTTGCAACACCCGGTTTTCCACCATAAAACCCAGCTCGGGTAACCGGATATCCGCCGCATCGAACACCACGCGGGCATTATCCCATTCCCAGGTTTCCAGACGGCGATAAGGAGCGCTGCGCATCTGTTGTACCCGCGGCCAGGCGCCAAGCTGTTTCAGCAGGGCAACGGAACCCTGACCGATCGCCGAAATGCGTAAGTCCGGCGGGCTGGCGGGGTCAAAAGGGACGGGTAATTCCTGCTCGATCACCGCCACCTGAAAACCATTGCGGGCCAATCCCAATGCAACAGCAGCCCCCACCATTCCGCCCCCGACAACGATCGCATCATAATGCATACTGGTTTATCCCTATCTGGCTATGCTTCTTATCAGCAATATAATAGAAAACAGTGTACTGGATTTCAGGCCGACTTTTTATAAAAGCCGGCCGCCCCGCCAAGGCGAATGTTTGCGGACTCTGGTCACAACGGCAGCAAAAGATTACAATACGCGCCCCCAATAAAGGGAAAGCTTTCTTACCCGCACTGAGTAATGGCAAGTCGATGACAAAAAAACTGCATATTAAAACCTGGGGCTGTCAGATGAATGAGTACGACTCATCCAAGATAGCCGACTTACTGGGAAGTACGCACGGTTATGAACTAACCGAGATCGCGGAAGAGGCCGATGTTCTGCTGCTGAACACCTGCTCCATCCGTGAAAAAGCGCAGGAAAAGGTCTTCCATCAACTTGGCCGCTGGAGAGCGCTGAAAGAGAACAACCCAGAGCTGATTATCGGCGTTGGCGGCTGCGTGGCTTCGCAGGAAGGCGCGCACATCCGGGAACGCGCGCACTATGTCGATGTCATTTTCGGCCCGCAAACATTACATCGCCTGCCGGAAATGATTAACCACGTTCAGGGCACCCGTAGCCCGATAGTGGATATCAGCTTCCCTGAAATAGAGAAGTTCGACCGGCTGCCGGAACCGAAGGCGGAAGGCCCGACGGCGTTCGTCTCCATTATGGAAGGGTGCAACAAATATTGTACCTACTGCGTCGTGCCTTATACCCGCGGCGAAGAAGTCAGCCGTCCGTGCGATGACGTGCTGTTTGAAATCGCCCAGTTGGCCGCGCAAGGGGTGCGTGAAGTAAACCTGCTGGGGCAGAACGTCAACGCCTACCGCGGCGCCGCCTACAATGGTGAAATCTGCTCATTCGCCGAACTGCTGCGCCTGGTGGCGGCCATCGACGGCATCGACCGCATTCGTTTCACCACCAGCTATCCGATTGAGTTCACCGACGACATCATCAGCGTCTATGAAGACACGCCGGAACTGGTCAGCTTCCTGCATTTGCCGGTACAGAGCGGCTCCGACCGCGTGCTGAACATGATGAAGCGTAACCACACCGCGCTTGAATATAAGGCGATCATTCGCAAGCTGCGCAACGCGCGCCCGGATATTCAGGTAAGTTCCGACTTTATCGTCGGCTTCCCCGGCGAAACGCAGGCGGACTTTGAACAGACCATGAAGCTGATCGCCGATGTCAATTTCGATATGAGTTTCAGCTTTATATACTCCGCTCGACCGGGAACCCCGGCGGCGGACATGGTGGACGACGTCACGGAAGAAGAGAAAAAGCAGCGTCTGTACATTTTGCAGGAGCGCATCAGTCAGCAGGCGATGCAATACAGCCGCCGCATGCAGGGCACCATCCAGCGCATTCTGGTGGAAGGCACCTCGCGCAAGAGCGTGATGGAGCTGTCAGGACGCACGGAGAACAACCGCGTGGTCAACTTTGAAGGCACGCCGGACATGATCGGTAAATTTGTCGATGTGGAAATCGTCGACGTTTACCCTAACTCGTTACGCGGTATTGTGGTGCGCACCGAAGATCAGATGGATCTGCGCGTGCACGAATCCCCTTCCGCGGTGATTGCCCGCACCCGTAAAGAGAACGAAATCGGCGTGGGGATCTACCAGCCCTGATCTGCGAAGCGGGTCGCACCTCCAAACTGTGGGTGGCGTTGCCACCCATTGAGGTTGCTGACAAACCTTCCCAACCCCGTCATTCCCGCGGCAGTAGGCGGGAATCTCCCCCTGAAACCGCAAACAGCCATCGGCAGATTCCCGCTTTCGCGGGAATGACGGAAGTGGGACCGCGGAGGAAGACCGTGGTGTATCATGGACTTTGTCAGCAGATTGCTACTTGCACTATTTGCCATTAGCGATAAATAATTCATGCATGCGGCGCAGCGAAAACTGCGCTATCTGATACAGGTCGTCACGCGGCCTGCCGCTAAAGACCAAGAGGAATAATTTGAACGTAACGACAAGAGAGATTGCCCTTGAACCCGCAGATAACCAACGCCTGCAAAGCCTCTGCGGCCCGTTTGACGACAACGTTAAGCAGTTGGAGCGCCGTTTAGGCATTGAGATTAATCGGCAGGATAATAGATTCAAGCTGGTCGGCAAAACGCTCTGCGTAGAGGCCGCCGCCGATATTCTGCACCGTCTGTACGTCGATACCGCTCCGGTGCGCGGCGCCATCGGCGATGTCGAGCCCGAGCAGATTCACCTCGCCATTAAAGAATCGCGCGCGCTGGAACAGTCGGCCGAAAGCGTTCCGGATTACGGCAAAGCGATTAACATCCGCACCAAGCGCGGCGTGATTAAACCGCGTACCCCCAATCAGGCGCAATATATCGCCAACGTGCTGGATCACGACATCACCTTCGGCGTCGGCCCGGCGGGAACGGGGAAAACCTATCTGGCCGTGGCCGCCGCCGTCGACGCCCTCGAACGTCAGGAAATCCGCCGTATTCTGCTGACGCGCCCCGCCGTGGAAGCCGGCGAGAAACTGGGCTTTCTGCCCGGCGATCTGAGTCAGAAGGTCGATCCCTACCTGCGCCCGCTGTATGACGCCCTGTTTGAGATGCTCGGGTTCGAGAAAGTCGAAAAGCTGATTGAACGTAATGTGATCGAAGTAGCGCCGTTGGCTTACATGCGTGGCCGTACCCTGAACGATGCGTTTATCATTCTGGATGAAAGCCAGAATACCAGCATTGAGCAAATGAAGATGTTTCTGACCCGCATCGGCTTTAACTCCAAGGCGGTGATCACCGGCGACGTCACGCAGATCGACCTGCCGCGCAACCAGAAATCGGGCCTGCGCCACGCCATCGAAGTACTGGCCGACGTCGAGGAAATCAGCTTTAATTTCTTCAACAGCGAAGACGTGGTGCGCCACCCGGTAGTGGCCCGAATCGTCAATGCCTATGAAGCCTGGGAGATTGCAGACCAGAAACGCAAAGACGCGCTGGCGGAACAACGCAAACGGGAAGCGCAGTCGGCCGCAGAGCAGGAACGCAAATGAGTCAGGTCATTCTCGATTTACAAATCGCCAGCGAGCAGACCCTGGGCCTGCCTGATGAAAAAGATTTCCAGCGCTGGCTGGATGGGGTGCTGCCCCAGTTTCAGGCGGTTTCAGAGGTGACCATCCGCATCGTGGACGAGGCGGAAAGCCGCCACCTGAATCACACCTACCGGGGTAAAGACAAGCCGACCAACGTGCTCTCCTTCCCGTTTGAAGCGCCGCCGGAAGTGGAGCTTCCCCTGCTGGGCGATTTAATCATCTGCCGTCAGGTGGTGGAACAGGAAGCGGCCGAGCAGGAAAAGACGCCGGAGGAGCACTGGGCACATATGGTTGTCCATGGTAGTCTGCATCTGCTAGGGTATGACCATATCGAAGACAGCGAAGCCGAAGAGATGGAGGCGCTGGAAACGGAGATTATGCAAAATATGGGGTATGCCGATCCCTATCTTGCGGAAAAAGACGGCCTTGCCGATTAAATAGCCAATTTGATTTTACGCAATTGCTTATTTCCACGTCAGTCAGGCTGCATCATGTTTACACCCAACCTGCTGATAATTATTCATTAACATGAGTGATATTCACTAAAACGCCATGAGCGACGACCATTCTCAAAACAGCGATAGCCCCAGTCCCAAGAAGGGTTTCTTTTCCCTTATTCTCAATCAGCTTTTTCACGGTGAACCAAAAGATCGCAACGATCTGCTGACGCTTATCCGTGATTCGGAACAGAACGACCTGATTGATCCGGAAACCCGCGATATGCTCGAGGGCGTGATGGATATCGCCGAGCAGCGCGTGCGCGATATCATGATCCCGCGTTCGCAGATGATTACCCTGAAACAGAATCAAACGCTGGAAGAGTGCCTGGATGTCATTATCGAATCCGCCCATTCCCGCTTTCCCGTCATCAGCGAAGATAAAGATCATATCGAAGGGATCCTGATGGCCAAGGACCTGCTGCCGTTTATGCGCAGCGATTCCGAGCCGTTCAGCATGGATAAAGTGCTGCGCTCCGCGGTGGTGGTGCCGGAAAGCAAACGCGTCGACCGGATGCTGAACGAATTCCGCTCTCTGCGCTATCACATGGCCATCGTGATTGACGAATTTGGCGGCGTTTCCGGTCTGGTCACCATTGAAGACATTCTTGAATTGATCGTCGGCGAGATTGAAGACGAATACGACGACGAGGAAGACCGCGATATTCGCCAGCTCAACCGCAACACCTATACCGTGCGCGCGCTCACCGACATTGAAGACTTCAATGAAGTGTTCGGCACGCAGTTCAGCGACGAAGAGGTCGATACCATCGGCGGTTTAATCATGCAGTCTTTCGGCCACCTGCCCGCCCGCGGGGAAACCATCGAAATAGAAGGTTACCTGTTTAAAGTTGCCATGGCCGACAGCCGCCGTATCATTCAGGTACACGTCCGGATCCCTGACAACGCGCCTCAACCGCAACTGGAAGACTAATTTGACAATGGCCGTCCTCTCTTTACTGCAACGCCAGCAGGTTCGCGTCCTGCTGGCGCTCTTGTTTGGCGCCTGCGGCACATTGGCGTTTTCTCCGTTTGATATCTGGCCGGCGGCGCCGCTCGCCTTGATGGGATTGCAGGCCCTGCTGCTGAATCGAACCGTACGCCAGTCAGCCTGGATCGGCTTCGGCTGGGGATTCGGCCTGTTCGGCAGCGGCGTAAACTGGGTATACGTCAGCATTGCCCAGTTCGGCGGCATGCCCGAGCCGGTCAACGTCGCGCTGGTGGTGCTGCTGGCCGCCTATCTGGCGCTCTATCCGTTGCTGCTTTCCGTTCTGCTGGCGCGTTTGTGGCCCAAAACCACCTGGTGGCGCCTGGCGATCGCCGCGCCCGTGCTGTGGCAGGTGACCGAATTTCTGCGCGGCTGGGTGCTCACCGGTTTTCCGTGGCTGCAGTTCGGCTACAGCCAGATTAGCGGCCCGCTGAAAGGAATCGCGCCAATTCTGGGCGTCGACGCCATTACCTTCCTGCTGGTGAGCATCAGCGGCCTGCTGGTTTTCGCCCTGCATCAACGCCGCATCGGACCAGCGGTTATCGCCCTGACGCTGCTGGCCTTGCCATGGTCGCTGCGTAATATTCAATGGTATGACCTGCGGCCGGAACGCGCGGTAAATGTCGCGCTGGTGCAGGGCAATATTCCTCAGGAACTGAAATGGAACCCGGAACAGCTGCTGAGTACGCTGAGAGTCTATCTGGATAACAGCCTGCCTTATCTGGATAAGGCGCCGATTATCATCTGGCCCGAATCGGCCATTCCGGACATCGAGGTACGCCAGGAGCCTTACCTTGCGCGGCTCGATGAGCTGCTGCGCAGCCACAATAGCCGCCTGGTTACCGGTATTGTCGACTCGCGTCGCAATGGCTCCCTGTTTGATGATTACAACAGCATTATCGTGCTGGGTGATAAAACCCCTTACCGCTATCCGACCGCGAACCGTTACAATAAGCACCACCTGGTGCCGTTTGGCGAATTTGTTCCGCTGGAAGCGCTGCTGCGCCCGCTGGCGCCGCTTTTCGATTTACCCATGTCCTCTTTCAGCCGCGGCAATTACATCCAGCCGCAGTTGAACGTTGACGGCCATAAGCTGACCCCGGCCATCTGCTACGAAATTATCCTGGGCCAGCAGATGCGGGATAACTTCCGTGAAGACACGGATATGCTGCTGACCATTTCGAACGACGCCTGGTTCGGCCACTCCATCGGGCCGTGGCAGCACTTCCAGATGGCGCGGATGCGCGCGCTGGAGTTGGGCCGTCCTTTGGTGCGCGGCACCAACAACGGCGTTACCGCCGTGATCTCCCCTGACGGCGCCATCAGCGCCAGCCTGCCGCAGTTTACCCGCGCGGTGCTGGATACCCAGGTCGTTCCCGCTTCCGGGCTCACTCCCTACGCCCGTTTCGGCTCCTGGCCGCTATGGGTAATTACCCTGCTGGGCGGTTTTAGCGCCATTATCTTCAGCCTGCGTCGCCGTTAACCCTCCTCTCCAAGACTTCACGCCAAAGGCATGTTAACCCATGCCTTGAGGCATTCATTGGCACGATCTTTGCCTCTTAATATCTTGTAAATGATTGTCGCAATGTTTTTTTGCGGTTTTGCTGCGAAAGCGCTCACATTTGGGGCAAGCCTCGCACCAAATTAGTGCGACGCGATTTTTATGCTGCTCCTTGGTGCGCATTAACTCGCAAAAAACAAACATTTTTACATCAATCCATTTACAATGAGCTATTTTTTAACAGTATACGTCGTTACTTCGCTCTTTAGCGGTGCATGATTTTTGTACCGCAGAGCGGAACGTCATCACTGATTTAGCGGCACTGCGCTAGATCGACAACAACAAGATCGACCATGACAGATCCGCAGCTATAGATCTGCAACTACAGCGCCATCACTACAGCAAAGGAGTTAGAACATGCAAATGCGTAAACTGGCACTATCACTGCTTCTGCTTGGTACTACAGCCAGTCTGGCGGCTCAGGCCGAAGAATTGGCGGGTACGCTGAAAAAAGTAAAAGATAATGGCGTTATCGTTATCGGCCATCGCGAGTCATCCGTTCCTTTTTCTTACTACGATAACCAGCAAAAAGTTGTCGGCTATTCTCAGGCCTACGCCGATAAAATCGTCGAAGCCGTCAAGCAGAAGATAGATGCGCCTAATCTGCAGGTTAAATTGTTGCCCATCACCTCGCAAAACCGTATTCCGCTCTTGCAGAACGGCACCTTCGATCTGGAATGCGGCTCGACGACCAACAACCTTGAACGCCAGAAACAGGCCGCTTTCTCCAATACGATTTTCGTTGTCGGCACCCGTTTGTTGACCAAAAAAGATTCCGGCATCAAAGATTTCCCGGATCTGGCGGGTAAAACCGTGGTGGTGACCTCCGGCACCACGTCCGAGATTCTGCTCAATAAGCTGAACGAAGAGAAACAGCTGAAATTGCGCATCATCAGCGCCAAAGACCACGGCGACTCTTTCCGTACGCTGGAAAGCGGCCGCGCGGTGGCCTTTATGATGGATGACGCCTTGCTGGCCGGCGAACGCGCCAAAGCCAAAAATGCGGATCAGTGGGATATCGTCGGCACCGCGCAATCGGAAGAAGCCTACGGCTGTATGCTGCGTAAGGACGATCCGCAATTCAAAAAACTGGTTGATGACACCATCGCTGAAGTACAGACCTCCGGCGAAGCCGAAAAATGGTTTGATCGCTGGTTCAAACAACCGATCCCGCCAAGAGATCTCAATCTGAGCTTCGAGCTTTCCGACGAAATGAAAGCCCTGTTCAAGGCGCCGAATGATAAGGCTTTAAACTAATTAATAATGAAAAGTTACTCTAAATAATTCGAGTTGCAGGAAGGCGGCAAGTGAAGGAATCCCGATGAGCTTACTCAAGTAAGTGATTCGGGTGACTGAGCGCAGCCAACGCATCTGCAACTTGAAGTATGACGAGTATAAGGGCAGAAATACCTGCCCTATGATTGCTGATTAACGGCAGGACAGATAGGCATGCGGTGGTCGTTCCCCACCGCATGTTCATTGCCGCTCATCAATCTTCAGGGTAGCCTCGCTACCTTTTTTTACCGGAGTTTGTTATGTCAATAGATTGGAACTGGGGCATATTTCTGCAAGCGGCCCCTTTCGGTAATACCACCTATCTCGGGTGGATATTGTCCGGCCTGCAAGTGACGATCGCATTATCCATATGCGCTTGGCTCATCGCATTTTTCCTTGGATCCCTGTTTGGTATTTTACGTACCGTCCCTAATCGCTTTCTGGCGGGAATTGGTACTTGCTACGTTGAATTATTCCGCAACGTACCGCTGATCGTGCAATTTTTTACCTGGTATCTGGTGGTGCCGGAACTGTTGCCGGTCGATATCGGTATGTGGTTTAAAGCCGAGCTCGATCCCAATATCCAGTTCTTCGTGTCTTCAATGGTATGTCTGGGGTTATTTACCGCGGCCCGGGTATGCGAACAGGTGCGGGCCGGCATCCAGTCGTTGCCGCGCGGCCAGCAGGCCGCGGGGCTGGCGATGGGACTCACGCTGCCGCAGACCTATCGCTACGTGTTATTGCCCAACGCCTATCGCGTTATCGTTCCGCCGTTAACCTCGGAAATGCTTAACCTGGTCAAAAACTCCGCCATCGCCTCTACCATCGGGCTGGTGGATATGGCGGCGCAGGCCGGCAAACTGCTGGATTACTCCGCTCATGCCTATGAGTCTTTCACCGCGATCACGCTGGCCTATGTCGGTATTAACGCCATCATTATGCTGATCATGCAGGTGGTAGAGCAGAAAACCCGTTTGCCGGGCAATATGGGGAGCAAATAAGCCATGTATGAATTTGACTGGAGTTCAATCGGGCCGAGTCTGCCCTACCTGCTGCAGGGCATGGCGGTAACGCTTAAAATCACCATTACCGCGGTGATTGTCGGTATTATCTGGGGAACGATTCTGGCGGTTATGCGCCTCTCCCCGATAAAACCCATCAGTTGGTTCGCCAAGCTGTACGTGAACGTATTCCGCTCCGTGCCCTTGGTGATGGTGCTGCTGTGGTTCTATCTGGTGGTGCCCAGCTTATTGCAAAATGTGCTCGGCCTTTCGCCGAAAACCGATATTCGCCTGATTTCGGCTATGGTAGCCTTCTCCCTGTTCGAGGCGGCCTATTATTCTGAAATTATCCGCGCCGGCATACTCAGCGTGGCACGCGGGCAGGCATCGGCCGCATTGGCGCTGGGCATGACGAACTGGCAGTCGATGAAACTGGTGGTCCTGCCGCAGGCGTTCCGCGCCATGGTTCCCCTGCTGCTGACGCAGGGTATCGTCCTGTTTCAGGATACGTCGCTGGTTTATGTACTCAGTCTGGCTGATTTCTTCCGCACCGCCTCCTCCATCGGAGAACGCGACGGAACCCAGGTTGAAATGATCCTGTTTGCCGGATTTATCTATTTTATCATCAGCATTAGCGCATCAATGCTGGTCAGTTACCTGAAAAAAAGGACGGTTTGATGATTTTCCTGAAAAATGTTTCTAAATGGTATGGCCAATTTCAGGTGCTAACCGACTGCTCCACGGAAGTGAAAAAAGGTGAAGTAGTCGTGGTTTGCGGCCCTTCAGGCTCCGGTAAATCGACCTTAATTAAAACCGTTAACGGCCTGGAACCGATCCAGAAAGGCGAAATCGAAGTCAACGGCATTATCGTTAACGATAAAAAAACCAATCTGGCCCAGCTGCGTTCAAAAGTCGGCATGGTATTCCAGCATTTTGAACTGTTTCCGCATCTGTCGATCATCGAAAACCTGACGCTGGCGCAGGTAAAAGTGCTGAAACGGGATCGTCAGGAAGCGAAGGTAAAAGCGCAAAAGCTGCTGGAGCGCGTCGGTCTGTCGGTACAGGCCAATAAATACCCCGGTCAGCTTTCCGGCGGCCAGCAGCAGCGCGTCGCCATCGCCCGCGCGCTCTGTATGGACCCCATCGCCATGCTGTTCGATGAACCCACCTCGGCGCTCGATCCGGAGATGATCAACGAAGTCCTGGACGTGATGGTGGAGCTGGCGCAGGAAGGGATGACCATGATGGTGGTGACCCATGAAATGGGCTTTGCCCGCAAGGTGGCGCACCGGGTCATTTTTATGGATGAAGGGAAAATTATTGAAGATACCCCGAAAGACGATTTCTTCAATAATCCGCAGTCCGATCGCGCCAAAGACTTTCTGGCCAAGATCCTGCACTGATGTACGGCAAGCGTGCCTGCGGGCACGCTTGTTTCATCAACCCCCTATGGCTGGAACGGCTGGCGGTGGAACTGGTCGTGCGAGCATTTGGGGCAAAGCGGCAAAATTTCCGGCGTATAAAAGGCGATATGGTGATGGCAGTTTTCGCACACCAGATCGCCTAATCCCACCACCTCGCCGCTGTGATAAACCCCGTGACGGCTGACGTCCTTAAAGATTTCCCGCCACTCCAGCTGGGTTTTATCGGTGATATCCGCCAGTTCCTGCCACAGGCTCTCCTTGATAACCCGCATAAAGACGCCATCGGTAAATTCATCCTTGCTCTCGCCGTAGCTGCGGGCGAACTCCTCCAGGTCGCGCCGTACGGCCTGAATCACCTGCTCGATCTCTTTTTGCGTCAGCTCCGAGCTTTCCTGCAACGTCTGCCGCGCCCTCTGCACCAGAGCGTCAATATCCCGTTCGCCATTGTTCAGCCGGGCCGTCACCAAAGCCATTAACTCGCGGTAGTAGCGGGCTACTTTACTCATGCTTCCTCCTGCCTATGCCGGTTGAAATGCGATGCGCACTGCTTTTTCGGTGTCTGACTGCATCCGACGGCTCGGACAGCTTTCCCGCGCCTTACAATCCATTGGTTATATCTCCCTCTATTTTAGACCATTTTTCCCCCGCTACCGGGATGGACGCCATATTTGAGTAATTTTCATCCGTTTGCGCCCCAGGGATCAGAAATATTCCTCCGTCGGGAACAGGGTGTTGTTGCCTTACTCGCTTATCAGCTATGCTATGCGGATCTTTTGTTATGAATCGGAGCACGCTACCGGCGTCGCTCTTCTTTGACTTAATAGGACCCCTGGCAGCCATGCAAGAGCAATACCGCCCAGAAGAGATAGAAGCGCACGTCCAGCTTCACTGGCAAGAAAAGCAGACATTCAAAGTGACCGAAGAACCTGGCAAGGAAAAGTATTACTGCCTTTCCATGCTGCCCTACCCTTCTGGCCGTCTACATATGGGACACGTGCGTAATTACACCATCGGCGACGTGATCTCCCGCTATCAGCGCATGCTGGGGAAAAACGTGCTGCAACCGATCGGCTGGGATGCGTTCGGTCTGCCCGCCGAAGGCGCGGCGGTTAAAAACAACACCGCCCCCGCCCCCTGGACTTACGCCAATATCGAATATATGAAAAACCAGTTGAAGCTGCTGGGCTTCGGCTATGACTGGGATCGCGAAGTCGCCACCTGTAAACCCGACTACTATCGCTGGGAACAGTGGTTCTTCACCAAACTGTATGAAAATGGCCTGGTTTACAAAAAAACCTCCGCGGTGAACTGGTGTCCGAACGATCAGACCGTGCTGGCCAACGAACAGGTTATCGACGGCTGCTGCTGGCGCTGCGACAGCAAAGTCGAGCGCAAGGAAATTCCGCAGTGGTTTATCAAAATCACCGCCTATGCCGATCAACTGCTCAACGATCTGGATACGCTGGAAAGCTGGCCCGAACAGGTCAAAACCATGCAGCGCAACTGGATTGGCCGTTCCGAAGGGGTTGAAATCACCTTTGACCTGGCCGACAGCCAGGAGAAACTGAGCGTCTATACCACCCGCCCCGATACCTTTATGGGCGTGACCTACGTCGCCGTCGCCGCCGGCCACCCGCTGGCGCAGCAGGCCGCCGCCAATAACCCGGCGCTGGCCGACTTTATCGAAGAATGCCGCAATACCAAAGTGGCCGAAGCCGATATGGCCACCATGGAGAAGAAGGGCATGGCCACCGGCCTATATGCCATTCATCCGCTGAACGGCGAAAAGGTGGCGATCTGGGCGGCGAATTTCGTGCTGATGGATTACGGCACCGGCGCCGTGATGGCGGTACCGGGACACGATCAGCGCGACTGGGAGTTCGCCAGCAAGTACGGCCTGACCATCAAACCGGTGATCCTCAACGGCGACGGCAGCGAACCCGACCTGTCGGCGCAGGCGATGACCGAAAAAGGCCGTCTGTTCAACTCCGGCGAGTTCGACGGCATGGATTTTGAAACCGCCTTCAACGCCATTGCCGACAAGCTGGTGGCGCTGGGCATCGGCGAGCGTAAGGTCAACTACCGCCTGCGCGACTGGGGCGTTTCCCGTCAGCGCTACTGGGGCGCGCCCATTCCCATGATTACGCTGGAAGACGGCACCGTTATTCCGACGCCGGAAGATCAGCTGCCGGTGGTGCTGCCGGAAGACGTGGTGATGGACGGCATCACCAGCCCGCTGAAGGCCAACCCCGAGTGGGCGAAAACCACGGTGAACGGCCGGCCGGCGCTGCGTGAAACCGATACCTTCGACACCTTTATGGAGTCGTCCTGGTACTACGCGCGCTACACCTGCCCGCAGTACGACAAGGGCATGCTGGACCCCGCCGCCGCCAACTACTGGCTGCCGGTGGATCAGTATGTCGGCGGCATCGAACACGCCATCATGCACCTGATGTACTTCCGCTTCTTCCACAAGCTGCTGCGCGACGCCGGCCTGGTCAACTCCGACGAGCCTGCCAAACGCCTGCTGTGCCAGGGCATGGTGCTGGCGGACGCCTTCTATTACCTCGGCGATAACGGCGAGCGCATCTGGGTTTCCCCGGCGGACGTCACCGTCGAGCGCGATGAGAAAGGCCGCATCGTCAAGGCTATCGACAACGCAGGCCGCGAGGTTGTCTATGCGGGCATGAGTAAAATGTCGAAGTCCAAGAACAACGGCATCGACCCGCAGGTGATGGTTGAAAAATATGGCGCGGATACCGTCCGGCTGTTTATGATGTTCGCCTCCCCGGCGGAAATGACGCTGGAATGGCAGGAGTCCGGGGTTGAGGGGGCGAACCGCTTCCTGAAGCGCGTCTGGAAACAGGCCTTCGACCATACGGCGAAAGGCCCGGTTGCGGCGCTGGACGTGGCGTCCCTGACGGAAGATCAGAAAGCGCTGCGTCGCGATCTGCATAAAACCATCGCCAAGGTGACCGATGATATCGGCCGTCGCCAGACCTTTAACACCGCCATCGCCGCCATCATGGAGCTGATGAACAAACTGGCCAAGGCGCCGCAGGAAAGCGCGCAGGATCGCGCCCTGACGCAGGAAACCCTGCTGGCGGTGGTGCGTATGCTTTATCCGTTCACCCCGCACGTTTGCTTTATACTGTGGCAGGCATTGCAGGGCGAAGGCGATATCGATACCGCGCCGTGGCCGGTCGCCGATGAAAGCGCCATGGTGGAAGACTCCAAACTGGTGGTGATTCAGGTTAACGGCAAGGTACGCGGTAAAATCACCGTCGCCGCCGATGCCGATCAGGATCAAGTGCGCGAGCGCGCCGCCCAGGAACCTCTGGTGGCGAAATACCTGGACGGCGTCACTGTGCGTAAAGTGATTTATGTCCCTGGCAAACTGCTTAACCTGGTTGTGGGTTAAGGCAAGGAGGATCTGTGCGACATCGTCTATTCACGTTGTTGCTGGGGCTGGCGGTGTTACTCACCGCCGGCTGCGGTTATCATCTGCGCGGCACCACACAGGTGCCTGAGCAGCTACAGAAGCTGGTGCTGGACAGCAGCGACCCTTACGGCCCGCTAACCCGCGCGGTGCGCGAGCAGCTGCGTCTCAGCGACGTGGAAATCGTTGATGACGCCGCCCGGCAGGATATTCCGTCATTGCGGCTGCTGAACACATCGGAAACGAAAGATACCGTCTCGATTTTCCAGGACGGGAAAACCGCCGAATACCAAATGGTATTGACGCTCAGGGCGCAGGTGCTGATGCCGGATGATGATATCTATCCGCTCAGCGTGACGGTATTCCGCACCTTCTTCGATAACCCGTTAACCGCGCTGGCGAAAGACGCCGAGCAGGATATTATCCGCCAGGAAATGCGCGAGCAGGCGGCGCAGCAACTGGTGCGTAAACTGCTTACCGTCAACGGCAAAGAGGCCGCCGAGCGGCAGCAGAGCGCCGCGGCCGTCGTTACTCCGCCGTCCGCGCGTCCATGATACGGCTTTACCCGGAACAGCTCGCCGCGCAGCTCCATGAGGGGCTGCGCGCCTGTTATCTGATCTGCGGTAACGACCCCCTGCTGCTGCAGGAAAGCCTGGACGCTGTTCGCCATGCGGCTCAGCAGCAGTCATTCAGCGAACACTTCAGCTTCACGCTGGATGTTCACACCGACTGGGATGCGATCTTCGGCACCTGTCAGGCGCTTAGCCTGTTCGCCACCCGCCAGACCCTATTGCTGATACTGCCTGAAAACGGCCCGAATGCGGCGATGGCAGAAAATCTGGTCAAGCTTTCCGGTTTACTGCATCCCGATATTTTACTGATGCTGCGCGGCAACAAGCTGAGCAAGGCGCAGGAAAACAGCGCCTGGTTCAAGGCGCTGCCGCAGGACGGCGCCTATGTGAACTGCCTGACCCCGGAGCAGGCGCAGCTGCCGCGCTGGGTGGCCAACCGCGCCAAAGCGATGAAACTGACGCTGGACGAACCGGCGGGCCAGCTTATCTGCTACTGCTATGAGGGCAACCTGCTGGCCTTAACCCAGGCGCTGGAACGGCTGGCGCTGCTTTACCCCGACGGCAAGCTCACCCTGCCCCGGGTTGAGCAGGCGGTCAGCGACGCCGCGCACTTTACCCCGTTTCACTGGCTGGACGCCTTACTGGCGGGCAAAAGCAAACGCGCCTGGCATATTCTGCACCAGCTCAGGCAGGAAGATTGCGAACCCATTATTCTACTGCGCACCCTACAGCGCGAACTGCTGTTGCTGCTGACGCTGAAGCGGAAAATGGCCAACGCGCCGTTGCGTACGCTCTTCGATCAGCATAAAGTCTGGCAAAACCGCCGCGACCTGTTAACCCAGGCGCTGCAACGGTTAACCATGACGCAGTTGCACCAGGCCATCAGCCTGCTGGCGAAGCTGGAAATTACCCTGAAACAGAACTATGGTCAGTCAGTCTGGTCGGAGCTGGAGACGCTCGCCATGATATTGTGCGGTAAAAACCTGCCAGAGAGCCTGTTAGATGTTGAGTAGTTCGACCACGCCGACCGATGCCATCCCCCCCGCCGGCCCCGCGTCGCTGACCGCGTTTTTCGGCGGGACCTTTGATCCCATCCATTACGGGCACCTGCGGCCCGTTAGCGCGCTGGCGAAAATCGTCGGATTAAAGCGCATCGTTTTACTGCCGAACAATGTTCCGCCCCATCGGCCGCAGCCCGAAGCCAGCCCGCAACAGCGGCTGCGGATGGCGCAACTGGCGATTGAAGGCCAGCCCCTGTTCACCGTGGACGACCGGGAGCTACGGCGCCGGCAACCGTCGTATACCATCGATACGCTGGAAGCGCTGCGCGCCGAAAAGGGCGGCGCCGCGCCGCTGGCGTTTATTATCGGCCAGGATTCGCTGCAGACGCTGCACCAATGGCACCGCTGGCAAGATATTCTCGGCGTCTGTCACCTGCTGGTTTGCGCCCGTCCGGGCTACGGCTCCGCCCTTTCCACCCCGGCGTTACAAAAGTGGCTGGACGCCCACCTGACGCGGGACGCCCGCGCCCTGCATCAACGGCCCCAGGGGCTGATCTTCTTAGCCGATACCCCGCAGGTGACCATTTCAGCAACGGATATACGCCAACGGCGGCAACAGGGCCTCGACTGCGATGATTTGCTGCCCGCGGCGGTGCTGCGCTATATCGACGAGCGCGGGCTATACCGCTAGCCACAGCTTTATACCACTCATCACAAGCGCGTGATATACTCCGCCGCTGGTTTCAATTACCGGAAAAACCGTTAATATCTGCAATTAGGCGGCGAAAAACGGCCTTTCTACATCTTTAGCGTTTAGCGCAATTAGCGCCCATCAACCGCTGATGGAAACTACCGAGGGGGGAACCTTTGCAAGGCCAAATACTCCAAGATTTCGTTATTGACAAGATAGACGATTTAAAAGGTCAGGATATCGTTGCGCTGAACGTGCAGGGTAAATCCAGCATCACCGACTATATGATTATCTGTACCGGCACCTCCACCCGCCACGTCGCCTCTATCGCCGACCATGTGGTACAGGCGTCGCGCGCCGCCGGACTGATTCCATTCGGCGTGGAAGGCGAAAACGTCGCCGACTGGGTGGTGGTCGATCTGGGCGAGGTGATGGTCCATGTAATGCAGGAAGAGAGCCGCCAGCTATACGAACTGGAAAAGCTTTGGGGCTAGCATGAGACTGCAACTGGTCGCCGTAGGCACCAAAATGCCTGACTGGGTGCAGACGGGCTTCACCGATTATCTGCGCCGCTTTCCCAAGGATATGCCATTCGAGCTGACGGAAATCCCCGCCGGCAAGCGGGGCAAGAACGCGGATATCAAACGCATTCTTGAACGTGAAGGCGAACAGATGCTGGCGGCCGTGGGAAAAGGCAACCGGATCGTTACGCTGGATATTCCCGGCACGCGGTGGGAAACGCCGCAGCTGGCGCAGCAGCTGGAACGCTGGAAACAGGACGGACGCGACGTCAGCCTGCTGATCGGCGGCCCGGAAGGCCTGGCGCCGGAGTGCAAAGCCGCGGCGGAACAGAGCTGGTCGCTCTCGCCTTTGACGCTGCCTCATCCGCTGGTGCGCGTGCTGGTGGCGGAAAGCCTGTACCGCGCCTGGAGCATTACCACTAATCATCCTTACCATCGGGAGTAAGCCGATACGATGAAACACGTGAAATAAATCGCTGGATGAAAATAGAACGCAAACCCTTCCGTGATTATACGGCCGAGTCCGCCCTGTTCGTGCGTCGCGCCTTAGTGGCGTTTTTGGGCATTTTGCTGCTTTCCGGCGTGTTGATCGGCAATCTCTATCATCTGCAAATTTTACGCTACGATGACTATCGCACCCGTTCCAATGAAAACCGTATCAAACTGGTGCCCATCGCCCCCAGCCGCGGCATTATCTACGACCGCAACGGTATCCCGCTGGCGCTGAACCGGACGATCTATCAGCTGGAACTGGTGCCGGAAAAAGTGGATAACCTGCAGGAAACGCTGACGGCGCTGAAACCCATTATCGATCTGACCGATGACGATCTGGAAAGCTTTGAAAAAGAGCGCAAGCGCTCGCGCCGCTTTACTTCTATTCCGGTCAAAACCGGTCTGGACGATACCCAGGTCGCCCGCTTCGCCGTTAACCAATACCGTTTCCCCGGCGTGGAGGTCAAAGGCTATCAGCGGCGCTATTACCCTTACGGCTCCGCGCTGACCCACGTTATCGGCTATGTGTCGAAAATTAACGATAAAGATATCGAACGGCTGAACAAAGAAGAGAAAATCGCCGATTACGCCGCCACCCATGATATCGGCAAACTGGGGATCGAACGCCATTATGAGGATTTGCTGCACGGCAAACCCGGCTATGAAGAAGTCGAGGTCAATAACCGCGGGCGGGTGATTCGCCAGCTCCATGAGCAGCCGCCGCAGGCGGGAAGAGATATTTATCTGACGCTCGACCTGAACCTGCAGATTTATATCGAAAAACTGCTGGAAGGCAGCCGCGCGGCGGTGATCGTCACCGCCCCGCGCGACGGCGGCATTCTGGCGCTGGTCTCCACCCCCAGCTACGACCCCAACCTGTTCGTCGACGGCATCTCCAGCAAAGAGTATAACCGGCTGCGCAATGACGCCAACCGCCCGCTGATCAATCGGGCGACCCAGGGGATTTATCCTCCGGCCTCGACGGTCAAACCCTATATCGCCGTGTCGGCCCTCACCGCCGGCGTCATCACCACCAACACCACCCTGTTCGATCCGGGGTGGTGGCAATTGCCGGGCTCGGAGAAGCGTTTTCGCGACTGGAAAAAATGGGGCCACGGCCGTCTTAATCTGACCAAGGCGCTGGAAGAGTCGGCGGATACCTTTTTCTATCAGGTCGCCTACGACATGGGTATCGATCGTTTATCCGAATGGATGAGCAAATTCGGTTACGGCGAGAAGAGCGGCATCGATATCTCCGAAGAGAGCGCCGGCAATATGCCGACGCGCGAATGGAAACTCAAGCGCTTCAAGAAACCCTGGTATCAGGGCGACACCATTCCGGTCGGCATCGGGCAAGGCTATTGGACGGCAACGCCGATTCAGATGAACAAGTCGCTGGTCACCCTGATTAACGACGGGCAGGTAAAGACGCCCCATCTGCTCCATAGCACCAGAGAGAACGGGACCATTATTCCGTACCGTCAAACGGAGCATCAGCAAATCGGCGATATTCATTCCGGCTTCTGGGAAATCGCCAAAGACGGCATGTACGGCGTGGCCAACCGCCCGAACGGCACCGCCCATAAAAGCTTTGACGATGCGCCTTACAAGATTGCGGCCAAATCCGGCACCGCGCAGGTGTACGGTCTGAAAGAGAATGAAACCTACAACGCCCACAAGATCGCCGAACACCTGCGCGACCATAAGCTGATGGTGGCTTTCGCGCCCTACGGCAGTCCCAAGGTGGCGATGTCGATCATCCTGGAAAACGGCGGCGCAGGCCCGACGGTCGGCACCATCACCCGGCAGATCCTTGACCACATCATGTTGGGCGATAACAATACAGAATTACCGAGCGCGCCTCCGGCGCCCCCCGGCATCGAAAGCGAGTGACAGACATTCATGACGGATAGCCAACAAAAAGGCTCGATCTGGACCAAGATCCATATCGACTTTCCTTTCCTTCTCTGCATCCTGGCCTTGCTGGGCTATAGCCTATTGGTGATGTGGAGCGCCAGCGGGCAGGATATCGCCATGATGGAGCGCAAAATCGTGCAGATCGTGCTGGGGCTGATCGTCATGGTGATTATGGCGCAAATCCCGCCGCGGGTTTACGAGGGCTGGGCGCCTTACCTGTACATCGTCTGCGTTATCCTGTTGATGCTGGTGGATATTTTCGGCCAGATCAGTAAAGGCGCCCAGCGCTGGCTGGACCTGGGATTTGTGCGCTTCCAGCCCTCCGAAATCGCCAAAATCGCCGTTCCGCTGATGGTGGCCCGTTTTATCAACCGTGATATGTGTCCGCCCTCGCTCAAAAATACCGCCATCGCGCTGGTGATTATTTTTACCCCGACGCTGCTGGTCGCGGCGCAGCCGGACCTGGGCACCTCCATCCTTATCGCCGCCTCCGGGCTGTTTGTGCTGTTCCTCGCCGGAATGAGTTGGCGGCTGATCGGCATCGCGGTACTGTTGCTGGCCGCCTTTATCCCCATTCTGTGGTTCTTTCTGATGCACGACTATCAGCAGGCGCGGGTGATGATGCTGCTCGATCCGGAGAGCGATCCGCTGGGGGCGGGCTATCATATTATTCAGTCGAAAATCGCCATCGGTTCCGGCGGCCTTTCCGGCAAAGGCTGGTTGCACGGCACGCAATCTCAGCTAGAGTTTCTACCGGAGCGTCATACCGACTTTATCTTCGCGGTGCTGGCGGAAGAGCTGGGATTAATCGGCGTGCTGGTGCTGCTGGCGATGTATCTGTTTTTGATTATGCGCGGCCTGGTCATCGCCGCCAACGCGCAGACGTCATTCGGGCGGGTGATGGTCGGCGGGCTGATGCTGATTCTGTTCGTCTACGTTTTCGTTAATATCGGGATGGTCAGCGGTATCCTGCCGGTCGTCGGCGTGCCGCTGCCGCTGGTCAGCTACGGCGGCTCGGCCCTTATCGTCCTGATGGCGGGATTCGGTATCGTTATGTCGATACATACTCACCGCAAGATGCTATCCAAAAACTTATAAACCGAGGTGAGCAATGCGTAAGGATTGGCTTTGGATCGGCGCCGTTAGCCTGGCGCTTTCAGCCTGTACCGTCACGGAACAGCAGCCTGCGCCGCCCGCGGAGAGCGTATATAGCGGCCCGGTCGATGAGATTGGCGGGGTCGAGCCGCGCTATGAACCCTATAATCAGGGCACGCTGCAAGACTACACCGTCAAGGGCAAGACCTACAGGGTGATAAAAAACCCGCAAAACTTCAGTGAAACCGGCCTGGCGACCTGGTACGGCGAGGAGGCCAGCGGCAACCAGACCGCCATTGGCGAAGTCTTCGATCCCAATGGCTTGACCGCCGCGCACCCGACGCTGCCGCTGCCCAGCTACGTTCGCGTCACCAACCTCAGCAACGGCCGCCGTCTGGTGGTCAGAGTGAACGACCGCGGCCCCTACACGCCGGGCAGGATCATCGATCTGTCCAAAGCCGCCGGCGACAGGTTAAACATCTCCAACAATACCAGGGTCAAGGTCGACTTCATCAACGTCGCGCCGGACGGCACCCTTTCCGGCCCCGGCACCATCGGCACCAGCGTCGCCAAACAGAGTTTCGCCCTGCCCGATCGCCCCAGCCTCGGCGCCGGCGCGCTCGACACGCCAACGGCGGCAGGCGCCGACACGCCGACTGCGCAGCCCGCCATCGGCAATAATTCGGCCAGCACGCCGGCCGATAACGCCGCACCGCAGGGCGGCGCCTCATCGGGCGGCGGTTTCCTCGGCGCGCCTTCCGCGCTGCCGGCCGGGGTGATCGAAACCGCGCCGGCGGCCGGCGCGGCATCTCCCGCGGCGGCCAGCGCCGCCCCAACGGCGGACGGGCGCTACGTGGTTCAGGTCGGCGCGCTGAGCGATCGGCAGCGGGCGCAGGAGTGGTTACGCACTCTGCGCGAGCGCTTTCACGTAGCCGGCGATGTCGCCAGCAGCGGCGGGCTGTACCGCGTCCAGCTGGGGCCGTTCCAGAATCGTCAGCAGGCGGCTGAACTTCAACAACGTTTGTCAGTCGAAGCTCAGCAGCAATCCTTTATTACTGCGGCGCCCGGCGCGCGCTAGCAAGGTGAGACGCCCCCGGTCGGGGGCGAGGGTTCAGGTGGCGGAATAACGGCGATTGGCAGCCATAAGCGACGGCGGATAAAGGGACGGGTGTGACATCAGCCACAGCGCCCTTTTGGCAAAATCGCGTAACCTAATGTCTGGTGCCTGCCTATTTCTCATCTGCTATAGTGTGGCTCGTTTTTTAACTTATACCCACGGATGTTGTTGTTCCAATCATGAATACTGTAAACACGTCTCGTTTTACTAAACGTACTGTGCTTGGCGCTTTGCTCGCCCTTAGTGCGACCTCCTTTGCCTATGCCGATGACATCAATCTTAAAACGATGATCCCCGGCGTACCGCAAATTGATGCAGAATCATACATCCTGATTGATTACAACTCCGGGAAAGTGCTGGCTGAAATGAATGCCGATGCACGCCGCGATCCGGCCAGCCTGACCAAAATGATGACCAGCTATGTCATCGGCCAGGCGATCAAGTCAGGGAAAATCACCCCTAACGATATCGTCACCATCAGTAAGGACGCCTGGGCGACCGGCAATCCGGTGTTTCAGGGTTCTTCGCTGATGTTTCTCAAGCCGGGCGATCGCGTTCCGGTTTCCCAGTTGAACCGCGGCATTATTCTGCAATCCGGTAACGATGCCTGCGTGGCCATGGCCGACTATGTCGCCGGCAGTCAGGATTCGTTCGTTAACCTGATGAACGGCTACGTAAAAGCACTGGGGCTGCAAAATACCCACTTCGAAACCGTACACGGTCTGGATGCGCCGGGTCAGTTCAGTTCGGCGCGCGATATGGCGCTGATCGGCCAGGCTTTAATCCGCGACGTTCCGGAAGAATACGCCACCTATAAAGAAAAAGAATTTACCTTTAACAATATCCGCCAGACCAACCGCAACGGTTTGCTGTGGGACAGCAGCCTGAACGTTGACGGCATCAAAACCGGCCATACGTCCGCCGCCGGCTATAACCTGGTGGCCTCCGCGACCGAAGGCCAGATGCGCCTGATTTCAACGGTGATGGGCGGACGGACGTTTAAAGGGCGCGAAGCCGAAAGCAAAAAGCTGCTCACCTGGGGCTTCCGCTTCTTTGAAACCGTGGCGCCGCTGAAAACCGGTAAAGAGTTCGCCTCGGAGCCGGTGTGGTTCGGCGACAGCGACCGCGTGGCGCTGGGGGTGGAAAAAGACGTTTACCTGACCATTCCGCGCGGCCGGATGAAAGATCTGAAAGCCAGCTACGTGCTGACCAGCGGCGAACTGCACGCCCCGCTGGGCAAGAATCAGGTGGTGGGTTCCATCAACTTCCAGCTGGACGGCAAAACCATCGACCAGCGCCCGCTGGTGGTGATGAATGAAGTCAAAGAAGGCGGTATTTTCGGCCGCCTGGTCGACTACATCAAACTGATGTTCCACCGCTGGTTCGGCTAATCTCCCCTTGTATGGGGATAAATTATCCCCATATAGCCATTTATACCATCCCAATTGATGCTGGAGCGCAGATGAAAACCAAATTAAACGAACTGCTCGAATTCCCCTGCCCGTTTACTTACAAGGTGATGGGACAGGCAAAACCAGAGTTGGTCGATCTGGTCGTTGAAGTGGTGCAACGTCATGCGCCCGGTGATTACACGCCGCAGGTTAAACCCAGCAGCAAAGGCAATTATCACTCCGTTTCCATTACCATTAACGCGACCCATATTGAGCAGGTGGAAGCGTTGTATGAAGAGCTGGGCAATATTGAAATCGTGCGGATGGTGTTATAATTCCCGCCATCCTTCCTTAACCTGAAGATGACACTTTTGCTACAGGATAAGATCATAGTACGTCAGTTCAGCGTACAGCCTTACCAGGCGATTTCACTGGCGATGCACCAATTCACCGATCTGCGCGACGATAAAACGCCGGATGAAATCTGGCTGGTGCAGCATCCCCCGGTGTTCACCCAGGGTCAGGCCGGCAAGGCCGAACACGTTTTAACCCCCGGCGATATCCCGGTGATACAGAGCGACAGAGGCGGCCAGGTGACCTACCACGGTCCGGGCCAGCAGGTGATGTACGTGCTGGTGGATTTAAAACGGCGCAAATTGGGCGTGCGCCAGCTCGTCACCGCGATTGAACAGACGGTGGTGAACACGCTGGCCCATTTTCATATCGCGGCCCGCGCCCGCGCCGACGCGCCGGGCGTGTATGTCGGCGAGCGTAAAATCTGCTCGCTGGGACTGCGTATCCGCAGGGGCTGTTCCTTTCATGGGCTGGCGCTGAATATCGCCATGGACCTCTCCCCTTTCCAGCGCATCAACCCCTGCGGTTATGCCGGTATGCAGATGACGCAGGTAAGCGACTATGCGCCGGGCGTTACGCTGGAGGATACGGCTGCGGTGTTGGTCGAATCATTCCGCCAACTATTGGGCTATCGGCACTACGAAGTGATTAACTGGGATCTGGCAGAGAACGGCGAGCCGCTGCCGTAGCCGCCGGCTCAAATGACAGCCAATCACATTCTATTTACATAATTTCTCCATTTGCCGACACAATAGCTGAATCTGTGGCGGCAAAGATGATATAATTTTGAGAGTTTTTTAAAAAAAATTTTAACAAAACGGTTAATCCATTGAATTTTGTTAACAAATTCAAAAGCCATACTCTACGTAATTCGAGCGGCGAAAAGGCCAGCGCATCCGCGACTTGAAGTATGACGAGTATATTCAGAACTGGAACTTACGCGAACATGAGTAAACCGATTCAGATCGAGCGCGGCGTAAAATACCGCGATGCCGATAAAATGGCGCTAATCCCGGTGCGTACCGTCGTCGCTGAACGGCAGGAAATGCTACGCAAGCCAGAATGGATGAGAATCAAACTGCCCGCTGACTCCAGCCGTATTCAAGGCATCAAGGCCGCGATGCGTAAAAACGGACTGCACTCGGTTTGCGAAGAAGCCTCCTGCCCAAATCTGGCGGAATGTTTTAACCACGGCACCGCCACCTTTATGATCCTGGGGGCGATTTGTACCCGTCGCTGCCCGTTTTGCGACGTCGCTCATGGCCGGCCGCTGACGCCGGACGCCAACGAACCGGAAAAGCTGGCGCAAACCATCCATGATATGGGGCTACGCTATGTGGTGATCACCTCGGTTGACCGCGACGACCTGCGCGACGGCGGCGCCCAGCATTTCGCTGATTGCATCAGCGCCATTCGCCGCAAGAGTCCGCAAATCCGCATCGAAACCCTGGTGCCGGACTTCCGCGGCCGTATGGATCGGGCATTGGATATTCTGACGGCGACCCCGCCGGATGTTTTCAACCATAACCTGGAAAACGTACCGCGCGTTTATCGTCAGGTCCGTCCCGGCGCCAACTATGAGTGGTCGCTGAAGCTGCTGGAAAACTTCAAAAACGCCCATCCGGATATCCCGACAAAATCCGGGCTGATGGTAGGCCTGGGCGAAACCAACGCCGAGATCGTGGAAGTCATGCGCGATCTGCGCCGCCACGGCGTCACCATGCTGACGCTGGGACAATACCTGCAGCCCAGCCGCCATCACCTGCCGGTACAGCGCTATGTCAGCCCGGACGAGTTTGATGAGATGAAAGCCGAAGCCATGGCGATGGGCTTTACCCATGCGGCCTGCGGCCCGTTCGTGCGCTCTTCCTACCATGCGGATTTGCAGGCGAAAGGGATAGAGGTGAAATAAGCGCCGCCAAGGGCTTATATTTGGTTACAGATTCAGCGTTAACGGACGGCCGGCGCCGTCCGTTTTTCATCCGCGGATTATGACTCTTTGCGGTGCGTGTCGTGCAACGCCGCGGCGTCGTCGGCAGCGGACGGCTTGGACGATTGATCGTCATTCATCGCTTTCTTGAAGCCTTTAATCGCGGCGCCCAAATCGCCCCCCAGGCTGCGCAATTTATTGGTTCCGAACAGTAAAACGATCAATGCACCGATGACCAATAGTTTGGCGATACTGATACCTTCCATACTTACCTACCTGATTGCAGATGCCGGATAAACCAGCGAACGGATTACATTCCCCCTATGTAAAACCTTATCGGCGGCAACACAATCGCCATCTGTAACAAAGTAAGACCCGGCATCAGCATCCCTTCGGCCTAGCGCTTTCACCGCCGGCACCTGTAAAAGCGCCACGCGAAAGGGTAGACTTCTGATAAACATCAGATAGAAGGCAGCTATGTTTAGTACGTTACTGGTGGTATTTATCGGCGGCGGCGTAGGAAGCGTTGCGCGCTGGCAGTTGGGCGTAAAGTTTAACGGCGCCAGTCCGTCAATGCCGCTAGGCACCCTGCTCGCCAACCTGATTGGCGCATTGATCATCGGCGGCGCATTGGCCTACTTTACGCGCCACCCCCACCTCGATCAGCATTGGAAAACCCTGATTACCACCGGGCTATGCGGCGGCTTAACCACGTTCTCGACGTTTTCGGCGGAAGTGGTGACGTTTCTGCAAAGCGGCCAGTTGGCGGCGGCCGGCCTGCACCTGCTGCTGAATCTGGCGGGATCGCTGTTGCTGACGGCATTGGGCTTCGCACTGGTAACCTGGATGGCAACGCCTTAACCGCGCCGGGAGCGATTTTAAACGCCAGGGATGTCCACCATAAAAAAAACCCGCCATAAGGCGGGTTTTTCAAGAAATCGGTATAATTAAATAGCGATAACGTTAGCAGCAGACGGACCTTTCGCTCCGCTAGTGATTTCAAACTCTACGCGTTGACCTTCAGCCAGAGTTTTGAATCCATTGCTCTGAATGGCAGAGAAATGTACGAATACATCTTTGCTACCATCTTCAGGAGTAATGAAACCGAATCCTTTGGACTCATTAAACCACTTAACGCTACCTTTAATCTTAGACATCAAACTTACCTTTAACATGAATGAAAGACACAAAATCTGTGTCGCGTACAGTACAGCAATAGATAGCTCGTTTGTCCAGTTGAAGATGGGTAAAAGTGATAAAAATCGCTAAAAAAGTATGCCGAACGTGCGCACGGACAAAATTTAACAAGATTAATATCTTGGTTTGGTATGTTACCCCCGATCCACCATTTTTTATGGTATCAACGTGCACGGAAAACGGCGATGAAGACACTGGGCCTGATTGGAGGCATGAGCTGGGAATCAACGGTTCCCTACTACCGCACCATCAATGAATACGTAAAAAACCAGCTCGGCGGACTGCATTCGGCCAGGCTGATATTGTACAGCGTCGATTTCCACGATATAGAACGCTGCCAGTCGCAGGGCGATTGGCAACAGGCCGCCCGGACGTTATCGGATATCGCCGTCGATTTAAGAAAAGCGGGGGCGGAAGCCATCGTCATCTGCACCAACACCATGCACAAGGTGGCGGATGCCGTTGAGCATGCCAGCCAGCTTCCCCTTTTACACACCAGCACCCTGCACGCGCTGGCGGCGGCGAGATACGCATTAAAGATTGAATAACAGTAAATTAAACTAAAAAAATCACGTAGTTATCTACAGAAAATAATAGCCTCTTTTATTTACTCAGGTTTCCTCATTTCTAGCAAAAAATAAGCAGTAGCCGCTGGACTACTGCTTTTATCGTTAGATCTTCCTGGTATACAATGCAAAATGTAACTTCTAATTATTATCTGCGTAACATTGCTTCGATAAAATCTTTCCAATGACCGACTTCTACTTCTATCATGAGAACCTCTTGATGATTAACGGCGACGCATTATACGCACACTTTTTAACCAGGTGAAATACTTTTACAAGTATAAAAAGCGAGCAAGCACTCATTCCTATTTCTCCATTGACGGTGGATCTCAGCGTTTTTTTTCGGCATGCTGGGCCATCAACGATGTCAGGCTCATCCCCCGCGCTGCGCCGTTCAATGATCATCACGTAACTCAATAAGCAGAAAGGACTTTACTAACAATGACGCTGACCATGTATGGCATCAAGAACTGCGATACCATAAAAAAAGCGCGCCGCTGGCTGGAAGAACAACAGATCGATTACCGCTTTCATGATTATCGCGCCGACGGTCTCGACGAACCGCTGCTGCGGCGCTTTATCGACCAGCTGGGCTGGCAGCCATTAATCAACACGCGCGGCACCACCTGGCGTAAACTGAGCGAACAACAGCGCAACGCCATCGACGGCGAAGCCGCAGCCATCGCCCTGATGCTGGAACAGCCCGCGGTCATCAAGCGACCGCTGCTGGCGACAGACGCTGGAAAAGCGCTGCTTGGCTTCAGCGCGCAGGGCTATCAGGAATTTATTGCGGAGAACAAATAACGTGTCTTGTCCGGTTATCGAACTCGCCCAACAGTTGATTAAGCGCCCTTCCCTCAGCCCGAATGATGAAGGCTGCCAGGCATTACTGATCGAACGCCTGAAAGCCATCGGCTTCACCATTGAACCGATGAATTTCGGCGATACCCAAAACGTCTGGGCATGGCGCGGCGCCGGAAAAACGCTGGCCTTTGCCGGGCATACCGACGTGGTGCCGAGCGGCGATAAAAGCCGCTGGCAGCATCCGCCTTTTGAACCCACCATTCGCGACGGCATGCTCTACGGTCGCGGCGCGGCCGATATGAAAGGCTCGCTGGCGGCGATGGTGGTCGCCGCCGAGCGTTTCGTCGCCGCCCATCCCGATCATCAGGGCCGGCTGGCTTTCCTGATCACCTCGGATGAGGAAGCCAGCGCCGTTAACGGCACCGTTAAAGTGGTTGAAGCCCTGATGGCGCGCGATGAGCGGCTGGATTATTGCCTGGTGGGCGAGCCGTCCAGCACCGCTATCGTCGGCGACGTGGTGAAAAACGGCCGCCGCGGCTCCATCACCGCCGACCTGCGCGTACATGGCGTTCAGGGTCACGTCGCCTACCCGCACCTGGCAGACAACCCGGTACACCGGGCCCTGCCGGCGCTCAATGAGCTGGCGGCGACGGAATGGGATCGGGGAAATGACTTTTTCCCGCCGACCAGCATGCAAATCGCCAATATTCAGGCCGGCACCGGCAGTAATAACGTTATTCCCGGCGAACTGTTCGTACAGTTCAATTTCCGCTTCAGCACCGAATTGACCGATGAACTCATCAAACAGCGGGTGGCGGAACTGCTGGACCGCCATCAGCTAAACTACAGCATTGACTGGCGGCTCTCCGGACAGCCGTTCCTGACCGCACGGGGCGAACTGGTTGATGCCGTGGTGAACGCCGTCAAGCATTACAACGAAATCACCCCGGCGCTGCTGACCAACGGCGGCACCTCCGACGGACGCTTTATCGCCCGCATGGGCGCCCAGGTGGTGGAACTCGGCCCGGTCAACGCCACGATACACAAAGTGGACGAGTGCGTCAGCGCGGCGGACCTGCAGCTGTTAAGCCGCATGTACCAGCGGGTTATGGAGCAATTAATCGCATGATTACTCATGCCATGCTAACCGGAAAAAACGACAGTCATCTGGTCACGCTCAGCGGCCATCATCGCCTTCAGCCTGAAGCGGTCATCGCCTTTCAGGCTTTGCAGCGCGCGGCGGAAAAAGACGGATTTAATCTTCAACCCGCCAGCACCTTCCGCGACTTTAACCGCCAGCGTTTGATCTGGAACGGCAAATTCAGTGGAGAACGCCCGGTGATGGACAAACAGGGCCGGCCGCTGGATATCTTATCGCTGGATGAGGGCGATCGCTGCAAGGCGATTTTACGCTGGTCGGCCATGCCGGGCGCCAGCCGCCATCACTGGGGCAGCGATCTGGATATCTATGACCCGGACCGGCTGCCGTCGGGACAAAAGCTACAGTTGGAACCCTGGGAATACCAACAGGGCGGTTACTTTGCCGACCTGAACGACTGGCTAAGCGAGCATATGCACGAATTCGGGTTTTATCGCCCTTATGAGCACGATCTCGGCGGCGTCGCAGCGGAACCCTGGCATATCAGCTATTATCCATTGGCACAGTATGCGGAAAAGCAGCTTACCTCCGGTATTATTCTATCGGCATGGCAAGGTGAGGAGATCGCCGGTTACCACTGGCTATGCGAACATCTGCCGCAGTTGTTTACCCGTTTTATACACAACGTTGATGGAGCCTAATCATGGCATGGCTGGCTGATTACTGGTGGATAATCCTGATTGTCCTGTTCGGAATGTTGTTAAACGGCATTAAAGAACTGCGTAATGTCGACCACAAACGCTTTCTGCTCCACAAGCCGAAACTTCCCCCGCATCGGGACAACAACGATAAATGGGATAAGGAAGACGACTGGCCGCAGAAAAAGCCGTGAAAGCCTGCGTGCCTAGCTTGGGCGGCGCGCGTCCATTCAGGCTTTAGGTACAAAGCTTTCCGCCCGTTTCTGAAGAAAATCATAGAATTCTTTGGCGCAAACGGAAAGCTGCCGCTCTTTATCGGTGACCAGATAAATCCCCCGCTGCAACGACAAATCCCGGAAAGGCACGATGGCGATGTCTTTGTGCTGAAACTGAAACAGCGTCAAACCGGTCACGATGCTGACGCCGTAATTCGCCGCCACCAGCCCCATCATCGTGGTCAACTGACGCACTTCCAACACGTAGTTAAAGCCATGCGGCTCCATCAGCTGATCGGTATATTGCCGAATGCTGGTGCCCTGACAAAAGCCGACAAACGCATGTTGCGCCACTTCCGCCACCTCCACGGCCGCCTGCCCGGCCAGCGGATGATCCCGATGGCAAATCAGATAGAAATTATCCGCAAACAACATCTTGGAGCTGAAGGTTCCCGGCGACGGCTGTCCGGCGCTCAGCGCGAAATCGGCTCGCCCGTCCAATACCGCTTTTAAACAGCGATCCCACTGGGTATCGAGCAATTCCACCTTGATGTCGGGATAGGCGTGATGGTACTGCGCCAGCACCTGCGGCAGCCACTCCACCGCCATTGACGGCAACACCGCCAGCACAATTTTCCCTTTATAACCCGTAGCATAGGATTTAATTTCCCCCACGGCGTCGTCATGGGTTTGAATCAGCCGGCGGGCGATATCGATAAAATGAATGCCGCCCGCGTTCAATTGCACCTTACGCGTATCTCGATCAAAAAGCCGGTAGCCGACCTCTTCCTCCAGACTGGCAATTAACGCGCTAAACGCCGGCTGGGAAAGATTTATTTTCTGCGCGGCGCGCGTGAAATTATCGGTTTCCGTCAACGCGATAAACGCCCTTAGTTGTTTTATGGACAAGTTCATAAGCGGCCTTAAATGCAAAATAAAAAAAGAGTGTTATGTAAAAAAAGGGCGAACTCAACGTAAAACAACACCATTTTTTTATTTTTATGATCCGCCCCGCAATTATTTACTTTCTCTTTCTCCTGCTATTTTACCACCGCACAATCCAATTTCGATCGACATCACAACCAAAAACATAACAATCACACAGGATAAGTTTAAATAGTATTAAAAAACATAAAGTTAAAAATATACAAACAAAGCAAAACCAGTTATTCAATCGGCAAATAAAATAAATTAATCGTCTTTATGAATAACACCATTCCGATTATCAGTTAGTACTGAATTCGGCGGCGTGATAAAAATGACGCAGACAAAAACAAACCACTTCGCGTTATGTAACTGACGTATGCAATAACATTTGATTGGGATTATTTATTCACAACAAATAAAACATATACGCAACATATAATAAATAGAGAGAGGAGTTCTTTATGCTAGCCCTAATCGGGGTGCTGACTATTGCCACCCTGTTATTTTTTATCATGACGAAGCGAATGTCTCCTCTGGTGGCATTAATCGTTATTCCGGTCATCGGTGCGCTGGCGGCGGGAAGCGGTACCGATACCGCCAAATACGTGGTCGACGGAATAACCAAACTGGCGCCGATGGCGGCGATGTTCGTCTTTGCCATCGCCTTTTTCGGCGTGGTTACCGATGCCGGCATGTTTGATCCCATCATCCGGGGAATTTTACGCCTTGTCGGCACCAGTCCGGTCAAAATTATCATCGGCACCGGCGTACTGGCGCTGATCGCCCATCTGGACGGCAACGGCGCGGTGACATTCCTGATCACCATACCGGCCATGTTGCCGCTGTTTAACAAACTCGGAATGGATAAACGGATTCTGGTGGGCATTACCGCGCTCAGCGCCGGCGTCAATTTCCTGCCGTGGACCGGACCGATGATCCGGGCGGCGGCGGCGTTAAACATCACCACCCACGAGCTGTTTATTCCCCTGATCCCGGCGCAGCTCTGCGGTCTGACCTTTATGGTGCTGATGGGCTATTACTGGGGTAAAAAAGAGGAAAAACGCCTGGGCCAGGCGTCCGGCAACCCGCTGGCCGGCGGCGCGCAGCATCTCGGCGACACGCAGCATGTGAAAGAACTCACCGATGCCGAAAAAGCGCTGCGTCGTCCGCATATGTTCTGGGTCAATATTGCGCTGGTGGTGGCCGTCATCGGTACCATGGTGTTTACCAAAATCTCCCCGACCGTGGCCTTTATGATCGCCCTGACGCTGGCGCTGATGTTCAACTATCCGAACGTCGAAATGCAGAAAGAGCGCATCAACGCCCACGCCAAGGCGGCGCTGATGATGGCCAGCATACTGTTCGCCGCCGGGGCGTTTACCGGCATTATGAGCGGCACCGGCATGCTGAAGGCCATGTCATTGTCCGCCGTCAGCGTGGTGCCCGAGTCGTTCGCCAGCCACATTCCGTTTATCGTCGGCCTGATCTCCATGCCGCTCAGCATGGTGTTCGATCCCGACTCTTACTACTTCGGCATTATGCCGGTCATCGCCCATACCGTGGACATGCTGGGCGTACCGCCGATTCAGGTTGCTCAGGCCTCCGTTCTCGGACAAATGACCACCGGCTTCCCGGTCAGCCCGCTGACGCCGGCCACGTTTCTGCTGGTCAGCCTGGCGGGCGTGGATCTCGCCGACCACCAGAAGTTCTCGATCCCGGTGCTGTGGGCCGCCAGCGTCATTATGACGTTCGCCTGCGTCATCTTCGGGGTCTTTCCGCTTTAGAGACATCGCCGCCGCAGAACCAACCAGCGGCGGTCACCAACACGTTTGATTACTAAAAGGTATTTCCATGAAGACAATTCGTATTGGCTCCGGGGCCGGCTACGCCGGCGATCGTATCGAACCGGCGGTAGAGCTGGCGCAAAAAGGCGACATTCACTATCTGGTTTTTGAATGTCTGGCGGAGCGCACTATCGCCATCGGCCAAAAACAGAAACAGCAGGATCCCGAGAAAGGCTATAACGAACTGCTGGCGGACAGAATGCACGCCGTGTTGCCCATCTGCCTGGAGAAAGGGATCAAAATCATCACCAACATGGGGTCGGCCAACCCGGTTGCGGCGGGACAGCGCGTGCTGGAGATCGCCAAAACGCTGGGGGCGAAACGCCTGAAAATCGCCGTCGTCACCGGCGACGACGCGCATGCCACGCTGATTAGCCACGATGCCCGGCTGGACGAAATCGGCAAGCCCATTTCCGCCTGCGGCAAAGATATTATTTCCGCCAATGCTTACCTGGGGGCGGACGCGCTGGTCGAAGCGCTGCGTCAGGGGGCGGATATCATCATCGCAGGACGCGTTTCCGACCCCTCCCTGTTCCTGTCGGCCATGATGTATGAATTCAACTGGGCGGCGGACGACTGGGAACGATTGGGCAAAGGCACCTGCATCGGCCACCTGCTGGAATGCGCCGGCCAGATCACCGGCGGCTATTACGCCGATCCCGGCTTCAAGGACGTTCCGCACCTGGCGCGCCTCGGTTTTCCTCTCGCCGAAGTCACTGAAGACGGCAACGCGACGATCACCAAGGTCGACGGATCCGGCGGGCGCGTCTGCGTCAATACCTGTAAAGAACAGCTGCTGTATGAAATCCACCGCCCGGATCGCTACATCACCCCCGATGTGATTGCCGATTTCAGCCGCGTGACCTTCACGCAGGAGGGCGAAAATCGCGTGCGCGTCGCGGGAGCGAGCGGGAGCGCGAAAACCGATACCTTAAAAGTCTCCGTCGGTTATCAGGACGGTTTTATCGGCGAAGGCGAAATCTCCTACGCCGGCCCCGGCGCGGTTGCCCGCGGACGCCTGGCGCTGGAGATCGTTAAACAACGTTTCGCCCTGTGTCAGCTAACCCCGCAGGAAGTGCGCTACGACCTGATCGGCGTCGATTCCCTGCATGGCCCGCAGCGTTCGCAGCAGAGCCAGCCCTATGAAGTCCGTGTACGTGTCGCGGCGCGGTGCAGCGCCAGATCGCAGGCGGTCAAGATCGGTAATGAAGTGGAAACGCTCTACACCAACGGCCCCGCCGGCGGCGGCGGCGTCAACAAAGCCGTCAAAGAAATTCTGGCGATGGATTCCACCCTGCTGCCCCGCGACAGCGTAACGCCCGCCGTCGCCTATCTGGAGATTAAATAATGAAACTGCGTGAAATTGCCCATTCCCGCACCGGAGATAAAGGAAATACCTCCAATATTTCCCTGATTGCCTATCGTGCGGAAGATTATCCCTTGCTGAAAGAAACCATCACCGCGGAAAAAGTCAAAGCCTGGTTTGCCGATATCGTCACCGGCGAGGTGGTGCGCTATGAATTACCGGCTATCGGCGCGCTGAATTTTGTGATGTACGGCGCACTGGGCGGCGGCGTCACCCGTTCGCTGGCGCTGGATATGCACGGTAAAGGATTAAGCTCGGCAATATTGGATATGGATATTTAATCGTCGCGTCTGGCTGTTTACCGGCGGGTAATAAATTACCCGCCGTGGCCGTCCGCGGTCATTATTTTCACGGAGTTTTTATACAATGAATAACAAAATCATTGATGCCGACTATTTCCGCTCATTTTTATCTGACGGAATGACGATTATGTTCGGCGGTTTTATGGGCGTCGGAACACCGAAACTCTTGGTGGATGAAATTATTAAATCCGGCGTCGTTGATTTAACCATTATCGGCAATGATACCGGTTTTATCGATACCGGCGTCGGCCCGTTAATTGCCAACGGTCAGGTCAGAAAAGTCATCGCCTCGCACATCGGCACCAACCCGGAAACCGGCCGCCGGATGATCGCCGGCGAAATGGAGGTTGAACTGGTGCCGCAAGGCACGCTGGCCGAACGCATCCGCAGCGGCGGCGCGGGTCTAGGCGGTTTTTTAACCCCGACCGGCGTGGGTACGGTTGTCGAAGAGAATAAACAGAAAATAACCCTCGATAATATTACCTATTTATTAGAGCTGCCGCTAAAAGCGGATTTGGCCCTGTTACAGGCCGGTGTCGCCGACGCCAGCGGCAACCTGATTTATAACCTCACCGCCCGTAATTTCAACCCGCTGATTGCCCTCGCCGCCGATCGCGTCGTCGCCCAGTGCGAACAGATCGTGCCGCTCGGACAGCTGGCGCCGGAATCTATCGTCACCCCCGCCGCGCTGGTCGATCACCTTTATCTGGGAGAGAAATAATGGATGCGAAAGAATTCATTGCCCGCCGGGTGGCAAGAGAACTGAAAAACGGCGACGTGGTTAATTTAGGCATTGGGCTGCCGACCAAAGTGGCGAATTACCTGCCGCAAGGGATTGAGGTCACCTTTCAGTCGGAAAACGGCTTTCTGGGACTGGGCGCCACCACCGAAGCGGACGTTAATCTGGTCAACGCCGGCGGACAGCCGTGCGGCATGGTGCCCGGCGCCGCGATGTTCGACAGCGCCTTCTCCTTCGCCCTGATTCGCGGCGGCCACGTTGATGTCTGCGTGCTGGGCGGCTTGCAGGTCGACGAACAGGGCAGCCTGGCCAACTGGATGGTGCCGGGGAAAATGGTGCCCGGCATGGGCGGCGCCATGGACCTGGTGGTGGGGGCGAAGAAAGTGATTATCGCGCTCGAGCACTGCGCCAAAAACGGCGACGCCAAATTATTGCGCCGCTGCACCTACCCGCTCACCGCGGTGAATAAAGTCAGCATGGTGGTGACCGAACTGGCGGTATTTCATTTTGTCGACCGGCAAATGGTGCTGAGTGAAATCAGCCCTGGCATCACCGTGCAGGCGTTACGCCAGAAAACCGAGGCAAACTTCATTGTCTCCGCCGACCTACAACCCATGAAAATCAATTAATCGGGGCGACCATGAACGATTCCGTTGTTATTGTTAACGCCAAAAGAACCGCTATCGGCAAGTTCGGCGGCAGCCTGGCCAACACCTCCGCCATTGATATGGCCGCCGCCGTCATTGGTGATTGTCTGTCGACGTTGCCGGGCGATCTGACCATTGATGAAGTAATTCTGGGCAACGTGCTCCAGGCCGGGCTGGGGCAAAATCCGGCGCATCAGGCCAGCATCGCCGCCGGCATCGGGATTGAAACCCCGTCGCTCACCGTCAGCAAGGTATGCGGCTCCGGCCTGAAAGCCGTCGCGCTCGGCGCGCAGTCCATTCTATCCGGCGATAACCAGGCGTGCGTCGTCGGCGGTATGGAAAACATGAGCGCCGCCCCTTTTCTGCTGGAAAAAGCGCGCCATGGTTACCGCATGGGGCACGGAAAGCTGGTGGACATCATGATTCAGGACGGCCTGTGGTGCGCCTTTAATGACTACCATATGGGCGCCACGGCGGAAAATATCGCCGCACGCTACCACCTGACGCAAGAAGAGCAGGATCGGGTGGCGCTGGCATCGCAGCAAAAAGCGGTTGCCGCGATTGAAAGCGGTCGCTTCAAGGCCGAAATCACCCCGATATCCCTGCGCGGCAAGAAAGAAATCCGTATTTTCGCACAGGATGAATTCCCGCGCGCCGATGCGACGCTGGCATCACTGGCCAAGCTCCGTCCGGCCTTCTCCGCCGACGGCACCGTCACCGCCGGGAACGCCTCCGGGATTAACGATGCCGCCGCCGCGCTGGTGCTGATGCGCGAATCAACGGCCAGAAAACAAGGCATTCAGCCGCTGGCGCGTATCCGCAGTTGGGCTTCCGCCGGCGTGCCGAGCGAAGTCATGGGGCTGGGGCCGATCCCGGCGACGCAAAAAGCGCTCGGCAAAGCGGGATTAACCATTGGCGACATCGATTTAATCGAAGCCAATGAAGCCTTTGCCGCGCAATATCTGGCGGTACAGCGGGACTTGCGGCTTGATCCCGACAAAGTGAACGTCAATGGCGGCGCCATTGCGCTGGGTCACCCTATCGGCGCCAGCGGCGCGCGTATTCTGGTCACCCTGGTTCATGCCCTGCGCGGCCATGATAAAACGCTGGGGCTGGCCACGCTGTGCATCGGCGGCGGGCAAGGCATCGCCATGATTATTGAACGTATCTGATTACCCATCCCGTTCACGCCGGGGTCAGGCGATATCCCGCCTGCCTCCGGCATTTTCCCCGATTACTCGTCGGATTGACGCAGACGCGCCAGCGCCTGGTTCAGCATGCGTTCATCAATGCCATGTCCAGCGCCCGGCGCTATATCCAGCGAGCAAGCCGTTCCCAACTGCTGAAAACGCTGCGCGGCGGCGCGGGCATGATCGACGGCGATCACCCCATCGGCGTCGCCATGAATCAAATGCACCGCCACATCGCTGAACGGTTTTTCCGGCAGGGCGGCGAAACGGCCGCTAAAGGCGATAATCTGTCCGGCCAAATGTGGTTCCGCTTTCAGCGCTTCCAGCGACATGATGGAACCCTGAGAGAATCCCACCAGCGTCGTGTGCTGAAAATCAACGCCGCTTTTCCGCTGCCAGTCACGCACGGTGGCGACAAAGCGCGGTATCGCCTCCTCAATACGCGCTAAGCGATTCTCTTCCGTCACGCCCTGCACGGAAAACCACTGACGCCCATCGCCGTATCCGCTGCCGAACGGCCCGCCGATACTTACCACCAGCGCCTGCGGCAACGCGGCGGCGAAATAGCGGCCGATCGGCGCCATGCCCGCCGGGGTATCGCCCACGCCATGAAAAAGTAACACCAGCCGCTGCGGCGCGGCGGGGTTTTGTACCAGGATATTCTGCTGATTCATTCTGTTTCTCCTGCAAATAACCGGCCCGGTATTCCCGCAGCCGGTTCATATAACCATTGAGCACCACTATACGCCGCGTTATTACAGGTGAAATCGGGAATTCCTGAACAAGATGTTCATTTTTTTGCAGCAAACGGCGCCTGCGCTTTCCACGCGCCACGCCGGAAAAATAATAAAAGCCGCCAATCGGTGTCACTTTTTTCAGGTTATTGCACAGAGATTAATGAAGAGGCAATAAACCTTTTACCCAATACGTAATAGGAGGCGACTTTTATTCGTTGGATTCACTCGCCCTATTAACGGATAACGCACTTTATCCAAATCCCAATTTTTCCGGGAGGCGGCTCGACGTCCCAAATACATGCAGGAAAATAGAATGGCGATAACAACGTCCTTATTATCACCGAAAAAACGCGCCTTCAGGCAATCCATGCTGGCAGCCAATATCAGCCTCGCTTTACTGCTGGCAGGGTGCAGCGGCGGCGGAGGCGGCGGCGGCTCCTCCACCAGCGTGACGCCGGCGCCGGAAACCCCGACCACGCCGACCGACCCCGAAACCCCGACCGAGCCGGAGACGCCGACCAATCCGACCGAGCCGGAGACGCCGACGGAACCCGCCGACACGCGGGCCAAAGTAGGCATTATCGACTCCGGGCTTTCCCCGGACCGCCCCTATATCAACTACGACAATATCGGCGGTTTTGCTTCCTTTGTGGGCGGAAGCAGCACGTTAAACGATAACGCCGGCGACGACGGACACGGAACCACGGTGGCCATGGTGCTGGCCGGACAGGAGTGGCGACAATGGTCCGCCGGCGTGGCGCCTGACAGCCTGCTGTATATCGCCCAGGCATCGAAAGACAATAATTTCGATGTTCTCACTTCCACCAAAGCCGTCAGCTGGCTGTTGGATAACGACGTCAAAATCATCAACATGTCCTATGGCATGACCGAACGACTGACCACGCCCGCAGAGTTGTCAAACGCCAGAGAGCGATACGCCTATCAGCTATTGCGCAACTCGCTGCGCGAAATCGTCAGTGCCGAAGCGCTGGCCATCATGTCGACCGGCAATGAGAACACCTCCGCGCCGGCGCCCGATACGCTGATCCCCACGATATTCAACGAACCGGAGTTGCAGAAAGGCGTCCTGGCCGTGACCGGATTCGTCGAAGGCTATCTGGTTCCCGTTCCCGATCGTCCCCCTGAGCTGTGGGGCTTTGACGCCTGCGGCGCCGCCGCCGCATACTGCATGAGCGCGCTCGGCTCCACAAAATACCCCAGCCAGAGCAGTTCGGCGGATGGCGAATGGGAATCCGTAACCTCCTACGGCACCTCTTATTCCGCGCCGCGCGTGGCGGGAGGCGCCGCGCTGGTCAAGAGCGCCTTCCCCTGGATGACCGGCTATAACCTGCAACAAACGCTGCTCACCACCGCTACCTACCACTCCGACGCCTATACGGGGTACGATGCGGATCTGGCATACTATGAGACTGTCTATAACGAGGACGGCACCGTTAAGGAAATCATTTTCCATAGCGGTGAAATTCAGGTTGCCGACACGTCCAACGGCCGCCCCTTCAACGATACCTTCGGCTGGGGCGATCTGAACGTGGAAAAGGCGCTGAAAGGACCGGCGATGTTTTATGCCGATGATTTCACCGCACGCCTGACCGCCGGCGACTATACTTTCTCCAATGATATCAGCGGCGATTACGGTCTGTTGGTTAACGGCGCCGCCAACGCCGGCGGCATCCTGCGCCTTACCGGCAACAACACCTATAAAGGCGACACGCAAATCACCGCCAATAGCCTGTACGTCGACGGTTCCATCGCCGGCAACGCAACGGTATCGGGAAGCGGAACGCTGGCGGGGAAAGGCCGTATCGGCGGCGACGTCAGCAATACGGGGATCGTCGCCACCACCGCGGAAGGCGGTCTGACCGTCGCCGGCGATTATACCCAGGGCAGCAATGGCCTGCTGAACGTAACCCTGTCCAATCCGTTCACCGTTGAGGGCAGCGCGACGCTGGACGGCACCTTACGCGTCGGCTTACCCAGCAGTACCTATATCGTTCAGACCCAGGAAACCTTGCTGCATAGCAATCAGGGGATCAGCGGCAGCTTCGCCGCCACCGATCTCGGCCTGTTCCTGACCGGAAATCTGACCTACGGCGCCAATGACGTCACCGGCGCCTTCAGCCGCGTCAATACCGTAGAGGCCGTCGCCAACAGCGGATTACAGGGCACGGCGCTGTTGCAGACCGCCGCCAACGTGGAGTCCGCCTTGCAGGTCGCCGATCGCTGGGCCGGCGCCGCCTCGACCACCGAGCGGCAGTCCGCTCTGCTGGCCAAAGCCGCCGCGTTCCAGCAGTTGGCGAGCGCCAGCGCGGCGGCGGCCTCCTTGGATTCGCTCTCCGGGCAGGCCCATGCCTCCAGCAACGCCATCCTGTTCAACAGCCTGGATTACCAGAACCAGCTGCTGAACAACCGGCTGGACCAACTGGGGAACGGCAAAAACTACGGGCTGTGGATCGAAACCGGCAAACTGCGCGGCGACCTGAACCAGTCCGGCTATCTGGGCAGCAGCTACGATATCAACCTGACGGCCATCGGTACCGATAGCGACTTCGGTACGCCGGGGCTGCGCGCCGGGATCGCCTACACCAATAGCCGCATCAAGGCCGAGTATGCCGGCAGCGGCGGCGGCAGCGAGAACGAGCTGCACGGGGTGATGACCTATGCCCGCTACCAGCTCTCCCCCGAATGGTACGTTCAGGGCAACCTGAGCTATCAGCGCGGTCGCGACAAGTTACAGCGCTCCATTCTGCTGGACGACGTTCAGGCGGTATCCAGCAGCACGACAAGCGATGGCTGGCAGGGACTGCTCAAAACCGGCTATGAGTTGGCGCTTAACGATGTCTTCAGCGTGCAACCCTATGCCGGGGTAAAATACAGCTACCTGTCCACCGGCGGCTTTACCGACACCGGCAGCGAATTCGGCCTGACCGGAGAAGGCAACGACTATTCCCGCACGGTGGGCCTGACCGGGATTAACCTGAGCGCCCGGCAGCAATGGAATCGGGGATGGTGGAGCGCCTTGAGCGTCAACGGCGAATATCAGCACGCCTTCACCAACCCATCGCTGGACGTGACCGCCCGCTGGAGCGGCCTGGGCCGTGAAGGCGAACGCCTTGACATTCCGGGCATGCGTCTGGATAAAGACTCCCAGTGGGCGGGCGTCAGGCTGGACGTGGGCAAAGCCGCGGATGCGCGCATCTTCCTGCGCGCCGATAAACACTTCGCCGATCGCGGCAACGAGGAAGTGCTGCGCGGCGGCGTCGACGTCTCCTTCTGATAGCGCAGACGCCGACGGGACTAACGCACGCGAGGGGATAATATTTTCCCCCGCGTGTTTTTTATCCCGCTACGGGGAGTCCGCTTTATTGGGCATATCATCTTTTTATATATTCTAAGACGTTTTATTTTGCCGGATGAAATAGTTTACCTTTCGCCGATATGATAGAAATAAAGCCGTTTCAGGCATTAAAAATCATTATCCCATAGCACCAGGGAAATACCGTGCGCAGCTGAAAAAGGGAATCGAGCCATGAAAAAAACCATACCGTTAATCGCCGTTGCCGCCGTTATCGTTTTAGCGGTTATATACCTTGCTTCTAACGCCAATCAGTATGCCATCGCCGCGCAAATTATGGGTTCGCTGGCGGGCGTCATCATTATTTTCGCCGTTATAAAATTTATCCTTAAAAGAAAAATCGATAAATCCAGTTTATATGTGGCCGTCGCCTTCGTTATTTCATCCTTTATCGGCACCACCCTTACCGCCACCCTATTCCATGAGTCCGCGGTTTACCTAAAGGCCATCATCGTCGGCGGCGTCACCCTGGCAGGCGTCGCGATCGCCCTGACGACGTTGAAAAGACGGCCGGTACAACCGAACCGGTGATGTTGGCTATGCCAATTTCAAGAAAGCCCCCACAGTGAGTAAACATTGCCGGCGCAAATCGCCGGCAACGCCGATATTGCCCCCTAATGGATGCTGTCTCTTAGTCACATTTACTGTTAACGATATATGTAAGCTCAGTGCAATTTCTAATGTGTGAGGGATCCCTGGAAAATAATTAAGCATTATTTGATAGATTGTCTTAGATCGCAGGACGCTGTCTTTTAAAGGTTTTCCTTCGCGTAAAAAATCGCGCTGAGGTGGGCGTGACCGCCGGGTGAGCGGCACGGACGCCGCGAAAGCCAGTGCCGCGCCGGACAAAAACGCCGGGAGCGTTTTTGAACAGCGCTTGCGCTGGCCCGTTAGGGCGAGCCCCATGGATGGGGCGAGTATTCCGAGTCAATGGCGGCCCGACCAGCGGTCACGAACGCCGAAGGCATCGCGTAGCGACGACACCATTTTGCAACGTAAAATGGAACAACGCTTGCGTTGGCCCGTAGGGTGAACCCCAACGGGGTTCATCATTTCGCGAAAAGCCCGGGGTCACGGGGCGGCGGCGACTGAGCCGCCTCGTGTCGGGCGCGTGCTGCGACGGTCGCAGAAATCGACTGGGGTTAGTGCGCACGAAACCCTCACTGCGCTTACAGAAATTCCTCCCCCAAATTTGCGGGCAACCCACAGTCCTACCTAATGAGCAACAGCCCCAGGCGCCGCAGGCGCCTTCATGGGAACATTCCAGTCCGGCGTTTTGCGGCCCGCCAGATGGCGCACGAAAAAATCCAGCGCCTTGCGCTGCCCATAGACGCTGGCGCTGACGCCGTGACCGCCGCCCGGCACGTAGAACAGATCGAACTCCTTACCGGCTTTAATCAGCCGGTCCGCCACCTGCAAGGTGCTCGACGGGTCGACGTTATCATCCAGCTCCCCCGCCATCAGCAGCAGCTTGCCCTGTAGGCGCCAGGCGTTGTCGACATTGGACGCCGCCGCATACCACGGCCCCAGCGGCCAGCCCATCCACTGCTCGTTCCACCAGTTTTTATCCATCCGGTTATCATGGCTGCCGGAGTCGGCTACCGCCACCTTATAGAATTCGGGATGAAACAGCAGCGCGGCCAAGGCGCTCTGACCGCCGGCGGATACGCCGATAATCCCCACGCCGCGGGAAATATCGTACCAGGGCAGACGTTGCGCCGCCGCCCGGTGCCACAAAATACGGTCGGGAAATCCCGCGTCTTGCAGATTGCGCCAGGCCACATCATGAAAGGCGCGCGAACGGTTATTGGTGCCCATGCCGTCGATTTTCGCCACCGCAAACCCCAGCTCGGTCAACGGCTCCGGGAGAAAGGAGAAATCCTTGGGTACGAAGGAACCGTGCGGCCCGGCATAGATACTCTCCACCACCGGATATTTATTGGCGGCTTTAAGATAACGCGGCGGGTAAATCAATCCCCAAATCGCCGTTTCGCCATCCCGCCCCGCCGCGCGGAACGGAATGGGCGCACGCCAGCCCGCCATTTTCAGACGGCCGATATCGGCGCGGTTCACCTCCATAAGCCGGCGATTATCGGCGCTGCGGTAGAGCACGGTGACCGGCGGAAGATCGTAGCGGGAATAGGTATCGACATAAAATTTGCCGTCAGGCGAGAAGTTCAGCCTGTGATTCGCCGTTTCCGCGCTCAGCCTGGTCAGCCCGCCGCCGTCGAAGCCGATTTTGTAGCCGTACATATAGTAGGGATCGTCATCTTGCGTCATACCCGACGCGCTGAAGTAAATCACCCGCTGCTTTTCATCCACCCAGTGAACGGCGCGCACCACCCAGTCGCCCTGGGTGATGGGGTTTTTCACTTTCCCCGTCACCCCGTCATATAAATAAAGATGCTGCCATCCGCTGCGTTCGGACGCCCAGATAATCTCTTTGCCGTCTGATAAATCACGGCGAAAACGCTTACCGCTGCCGGTTGCCACACCGGTCAGCTCCGCGTAATCAATAAAGGTTTCCGAGGTTTCATCGATAAGCGGGCGGGCTTTCGCCGTTTCGGCATCCACTTCAATAACCCGGTATAGCTGATGCCCGCGCTGGTTGTATTCGAAGGTAAACGCCCGGCTGTCCTGTCGCCACACCGGCGAGGTGAGCATAAAAGGCTGCGGGAACAGCGCCGGATCGATGGGCGTTATGCTGCGCGAGGCAATATCCACCAGCACCGGCTCGGGAATATCCAGCGCATCGCCGGGCTTGGGATAGGAAATGGAACGGTATTTGGGCTGCACCTGGTCGGCGGGCGCAGATTCAACGTAATGCACCCGGCGTTTTTCCGCCCGTCGAATGCGGTACAGCGCCAGCTTTGCGCTATCCGGCGACCAGCTCAGCGTCTCCTGCGCATAGCCCTCTTGCGCCGTACCGTCGCGCGTGAGCGATATCCGTTGTCCGCGCGCTCTGGCAATCAAGATCAGATTGTGATTTTCAATCAATGCCTCCCACTCGCCGTCGGGCGAGATCTGTCCCTGCGGGCCGGGCCTGGCGTACTTTTCGACCTGGGAAGCGGACAGATCCGCCTGCACGCCGCAGCGGTAATGATCCAGATCGCAGCGCAGCAATCGCCTTCCCTGAGGGATAAACAGCGCATTTTCCGCCGCCGAATAGTCCACCTGCGCCAAAGGCAGCGAGGTGGCGGTCACCGGCGTCGCCAGCAGCGGACTCAAGGCCCGCGCCAGACGAGGATGATCGAAAGCGGGACGCTGCCGCAGGTTCGCCGCATCCACCCACATAAACTCATGCCCGGCGGGCCGCCCGTTGCCGGCCGCCACGCTGCGGCGATAAAACAATCCCTGACTATCGGGCTGCCAGCTCATCCGCCCCGGATAGTGCTGCACCAGCTGGCGGTAATGTTCCGCCAGCCCCTGCGCGCGCCGATAATCTTCCGGGCCGGGCGCCGCGTCATTCGCTGCGGCAGACATCGCCAATCCCATCAGGGCGACGATCGTCCCGATGCGGCTCCCCTTCGGGTAACGGTTCGCTCCTATCACGCTCTACCTCATCCTGTTCTTGCCGTGTAACCATGCCGGATGTCAAATGCAACCGATGGGAATGAAAGACCGCCAGCGCGTCGCGGTGCGCCACGCTGACGATAGCGCTGTCCGGCAGAGCGGTCAGCAGCGCCTGATAAACCTGCCGTTCGGTGTCCGCATCAAGCGCGCTGGTCGCCTCATCCAGAAAAATAAAGTCCGGCCGATGCAATAGCGCTCTGGCCAGCGCCAGCCGCTGCTGTTCGCCGCCGGATAGCCGCTGTTGCCAGCGATCGCTGACGCTCAACAGGGCAATCGCCTGCGGCAAACAGCTCTGCGTCAGCGCCTGCCGGCACTGCTCGTCGCTAAAATCGGCTTCATTATGGGGATAGCAGAGCGCCGCCTTCAGCGTACCGCTCGGGATATAGCTTTTCTGCGGCAGGAACAGGAAACGGCCGGCGGCCGCACGGACGATCTCGCCCTCGCCGTACGACCACAGCCCGGCGCAGGCGCGCAGCAGGGTGCTTTTCCCCACGCCCGAAGGCCCGTCAATCAGCCAGCGTTCGCCGGGCAATACCCGCCAGCGTTCCACCGTGGTCAGTTCCTTGCCTTCCGGTGTGGTCAGGCGCAGCCGCCGGCAGTCGAACCCCGGCGCGTCGCTCTCCCGCAGACGAATATCCGATACCGCGTGGTCGGATTGATTCAGCGCCTGTTCCAAATCGCGCAGCCGGTTGGTCAGCGCCAGCCAGCGGGTAAAGGCTTCATAGGCCTGCATAAAATAGCTCAGCGTGGCGCGCAGAGAGCCGTAGGCCATTTGGATGCGCGTCAGATCGCCGAAGCTGATCTCGCCGCGCAGCAGCTGCGGCAACGCCAGCAGCGTCGGCAACGGCGAAACGAAATGGGAAAAGGTGCCCTGCCCCAGCGACACCTTGAAGCTGCGGCGGATAATGGCCAGCGCGTTTTCCCGCAGCAGATGGAAACGCCGCGCCAGACGCTGCCCTTCGCGGCCGCCGCCCTGATAAAACGCGATCTGCTCCGCGTTTTCCCTTACCTGCATCGCCAGAAAACGGAAGTCGCCCTCCGCGTTCTGTTGCTGCATATTCAAACCGATCAACGACTTGCCAAGCCAGTGGGAAATATACAGTTGCAGAAAGGCGCAGATAAACGCGGTATAAACCATATAGCCGGAGATCGCCCAATCGACGCCCAGCGCGCTGAAGCGCAGGGTGCCGGCCACCGACCACAGCAGTACGGTATAGGTCGCCGTGTTGATAACCACCGATACCAGGCTGAGGAAAAAATTCAGCGACGCCCCCACCAGTTCGTTGACGTCGTCGGCGATACGCTGATCGGTATTGGTCAGCATGCCGTCCCGCTCCAGCCGGTAATACGCCGGCGTTCCCGTCCAGCGCCGGAGATAGCGTAAGGTTAGCCAGGTGCGCCAGCGCAGCGCCAGATAGTGGTTAAAGATGACGCCGATTTCCGGCAGCAGCATCACCCCCAGCCCGAAAATGAAATTGAGCACGAACAGCGGCTTTATCTGCTGCCAGTCCAGCGCTATCAGCGCATCGGTGAATCTGCCGGTGATACGGTTTACTTCCACGTGGAGGTAGGCGTTGCCCAGCGTGATGGCGATGATTACCGCCAGCAAAATCAGCGCCAGATAGTTGTCCGATGAGCGCCAGTAGGGCAGCAAAATCTGCCAGATGCCCGGCCGCAGATGACTTTCATCACGTTGTTTCAATGACTTTGATACCCGTATCCGATCGCGCGTCGGTCAAAAATTCGCCGACGCGCCTGATGTAGCCGCCCGGTGCGGCATGGCTTTTAATCGATGTAATACGTAATAGCGAGTCCGTCATTCCTGTAGGTCCCCGCTTTCGCGAGGAGGAATCTTCCTGATATCAACGCACTACCTGAAAGTAGATCCCCGCCTGCGCGGGGATGACTATTCCGAAGCGGGTTTGTCGGCAACCCTGCGCGGCGATCAGAACGAGTAGGTGCCGGTCAGGCGCCAGGTCCGTCCCTCCTTCACCCCAACATAGCTATCGGTGGAGGTGGAGTAATAGAGATCGCGATCGAAGACGTTATCCACCCCGAGCCGCAGCGACCAGTCGGGCTGGCGATAAAATACCGCCACGTCGGTCTGCGCCTGACTGCCGATGGTGAAGTAGTTGCTTCTGGTGCCGTTCCTGGAGGTTTTCGAGGTGCCGCTGATGCCGACGGATGCCCCCGCCCCTTGCAGCAGGCCGTTCTGGATCTCATAGGAGGTCCACAGATTGCCGGTGTGGCGCGGCGTATCGTTGAAGGTATTCCAGAAGCTGCTGTCCGGCGTTTTCTTTTCCGAATAGGTGTAGCTGGCGCTCAGCTCCCAGCCCGGCAGCAGGACGCCGTTCAGGTCGATATCGAACCCCTTGCTTTGACGCCCCTCGGCCCCGACCGCAATCCCGTTGTTGAAAACAACCACGTTATTCTGGCGGATGTCGAACAGCGCGGTGGTCAGCGTCAGGTTATCGTCCAGCAGGTTTACCTTTAGCCCGATCTCCTTCGACTTGCCGGTGGCCGGCGGCAGAACTTCCCCGGTCTGACGGTTAACCTGCGCGTTGCCGCTGAAGCTGTTGAGATAGTTGGCGTACACCGTCACATCCGGCGTGATATCGAAGCTGACGCCGTAGTTGGGGATCCATTTGTCGGTGGTGTAGCTAACCACGCCGCTGGTGGTCAGGTAGGTGTTATTCCAGCTGGAACGTTTTAAGGAGACCTGAACGTGCAGCCGATCCCATAAATCGATCGAGTCCTGCAACAGTATCCCGCTCTGAATCATCTTGCTGCGGCTGGTCCGCGAGTCCGGTTCGCCGATGCCGTCGTACACCAGCGACCCCGGATCGAAGACGTTGCCGTTGCTTAACAGGATAAACCGGCCGTCATAGCTGTTATAGCGCTCATACTGATAGTCGTGTCCAATCAACAGCGTCTGCTTCACCGGACCGGTTTCGATCACGCCGCGGAAGTCGTTTTGCAGGTTCCAGGACTGGTCGGTGTACTTATTGGCCAGAGGATGGCTGAGTTTGTCGCCGTTGGACTCGATGATCAGCGTTTCATTCATTTTCGCCTGGCCGGAGGTGCTCTGGAAATTGGCCTTGCTGTTAAAGGTCCAGCTACCGACCAGATCCTGCTGCAAGTCGTAATAGGCGTTGGTGGTTTTGATCCTGAAGTGGTCGTCCTTATCGCCCAGACGATATACCGGTAGTTTCTGCACCCTTCCGTTGCTGTAGAAGGTGCCGGCCGGGCCGGAGATTCTCTCCTTATTGACTTCGGCGCCGATAAGAATGCGCGTCGACTCCCCTTTCCACGCCAGCGCCGGCGCCAGATAGTCGCCATGACTGCCGTTAAAGTCCGGGAAAGCGGAATTGGATTTCATGGTGGACGCATTAAGGCGATAGCTAAAGGCTTTATCGTCGGTGAGCGCGCCCCCCAGATCGATAGCCGTCTTGAACTCCCCGTAGCGCGCCGCCTCCACTTTCACCCGGCGCAGCGGCTCGGTAACCGGCTTCTTGCGCACCAGGTTGATGGTCCCGGCGGGCGAACTGCTGCCCGACAGTACGGACTGGGGCCCCTTCAGCACCTCGATACGCTCGACGCCTTCAATGGACGTGCCTTGCCCCACCCCCGCGTTGCCGGAGCCGGCCACCCCGTCGGTCAGGCCGGAGGTCACACCGTAGCCGCGCATCCAGTAGGTCAGCGTTCCGCGGTTGTTGCGAATCGCATTAACGCCGGCGGAGTTTTTCAACGCATCCTCCAGCGAGGCGGCCTGGCGGTCATTGATCAGCTTGCTGCTGATCACCTGCACCGACTGCGCCGTCTGCTGCAACGGCGTATTAACGCGCAGCGCGGAAGAAGAGTCGCCGGGATTAAGGACCAATTCATCTTCGCCGGCGCCGGTTACGGTAATGGCCGGCAAGGTTTTATCATTGGCCCGGGCCGCCGCAACGCTGTTGCCCTGCGACGAAACAATGGTCAGCGTGCCGTTATCCGTCGAGGTCAATAACAGCGGGCTGCCCTGCAACAGGCGTAATATCGCCTGGCGCGTGGTATAGCGGCCGTTCAGCGCAGGAGCCTGATAATTCGTCACCAACGCCGGATTAAAAGAGATGGTCTGATTGCTTTGATTGGCGACGGCCAACAGCCCTTTTTGTAAATCCCCCGCCGGGATGGAAAACGTGATGGCTTGGTCCGCGGCCTGCGCCGTTATGGGAATCGCCGCGGTACTTAATATCAATGCGGTGGCGGCATTAAGGGTAAACAGTCTGGTGAAGAATAAGCGTTTCTTAAAGCCCAGCCCCGATGTATTGAAATAGTTTTGCTGCTTGCTCATGTTAATCCTCGTCAATTGTTACAGTTGCTAGCTACCGCATGTTTTTTTTGGTCTTCATCTGTTTTGTGCAATGACGGAAGAAAAGCGACAATAAAAATAAAGTTTTTTTGGCATAAGATATTATTCCCTGATTATTTATTTGATTCTCAATATTTTTATTTTCATATTGCGGTAAACCCTGATCGTTATCGCCCCGATTTTCGTCAGCGGCGCGGTAACTAATAACAAGATGAACAGTGTATTTTTCTTTATCGTTCGATTATCAAAATAACAATTACAAATAAACATATAAGAAAATCGTCGTTTAACTCACCGTCGTTTTGCCTTACAAAAAGCGGACAGAATCTTTGCATTCCTTACGAATGTCGGATTCTTTGTTTTGTGCTCTTGGGTTATCCCGGCTCAAACAGAATTGCTTTTGGTTATGGTTCACGCGCTTGAGGATGCCCATGTTCACTGAGGCTGGTAAAAAACCTGATTTACTTTCGTTGATTTTTCGCAGCGATTATCGTTGGCTTACCGACCGGCTCCGCCGTCGTATCGCCTATGGCTGCGAAGCGGAAGACGTTGCCTCGGAGGCGTTTTTAAGGCTGGCTTCGCTGCCCGATCTGGCCAGCGTGCAAGAGCCGCGCGCCATGCTGACCACCCTGGCCAAACGCGTGCTGTATGAAAACTGGCGCAAGCGCGATCTGGAAAAAGCCTATTTCGCCGCCCTGGCCAATAAGCCGGAGCTTCACCATCCCTCCCCGGAAGAACAGCAGCTGCTGATGGAGGCGCTGCTCACCATCGACCAGGCGCTGGAAGGGTTGTCCATCAAGGCAAGACAGGCCTTTCTCTATAGCCAGTTGGACGGCATGACTTACGCCGACATTGCCGAAAAACTGGGGGTTTCCGTCAGCATGGTGAGAAAATATATCGCCAAAGCGTTGACCAACTGCTATCTGGCGACGCAGGACGACGGGAATTAAGCGATGAGCATCATGGCCAGACAACATATCAATGACCCGATCGCCCGGCAGGCGATCGAATGGATGGTGGTGCTGCGCTCGGGTGAAGCCACTCAGAGCGACTATGACGACTACCAGCGCTGGCGGCGGGAAAATGCGCGGCATGAGCACGCCTGCCGGCGTATCGAACAGACGCTGGGACAGTTCCAGCCGTTGCTCCAGGCGCTTCCCAATGAACCGATCCGCCAGGCGTTGCTGGCGCCCTCCGGCCGCCGCAAAGTGCTGCAATACGGCCTGGGGATGGTCTCCATCGTCACCCTGAGCAGCCTGCTGTTAAACCAGCACTATCCGCTGTCGCCGCTCTTGTCCGATGCGAAAACCGCCACCGCGCAGCGGAAAGTCATTCCGCTGAACGACGGCAGCACGCTGACCCTGAACGCCCGCACCGCCGTGGATATCAATGTGCGCCCCGAAGCAGCGGTGCGGCGGATTGCGCTGCACAGCGGCGGCGTGCTGGCCAATATCGCTCAGGATCCCCAACGCCCGTTTATGATTTCCACCGCCATGGGCGACATCGTGGCGTTGCAGGCCAACGTCAACGTGCGCTATGAGGACGGCGGCGTACACGTCGGGGTGCTGGACAATATCGCCAAGATCACCAACCGGCTCGGCCAAAGCGTACGGATTAACGCCGGCCACGGCGTCTGGTTCGATAACACCACGCTCTATAACACCGCCATCACCCCGCAAGCGGAAACCGCCTGGCTGCAAGGCCGGCTGGAAGTTCGCGATCGTTCGCTGGCTTCCGTCGTCCGTTCACTACGCGACTACACGCCCGGCGTGATCCGCCTGGACCCCGCCGTCGCCGATTTGCGCGTCAGCGGAAACTTCCCGCTGGACGATATCAACTACACGCTGGACTCACTGGCGCAAACCATGCCTATCGCCATCGTGCACACCACCGATTACTGGATACATATCCGGGCCGCCAGCCTGTGACGGTAGGGCGGAGAAAAAATTCACCGCCGCTGGTGACGCTTTTTCCGTTTCGCCGCACATAACTGTTAGAGGGCATAGCGTTCTCGCTTAATCGATAACCGACAGAGCAGCAACAGCAGGGGTAGTAGGTGCAACAGGCATTATTGAAACAGCGCGTCGGGGCCGGTCACCCCTCATGGCAGTACGACAAGCCCGCGCCGCGCCACGGCATAAAGACGCCGCTTCGGGGAGAAGGCAGAAAAACCGTCATCAGTTTCCTGGCGGTGGTATTGCTGCATACGGCGGCGGTGGCGTTGCTTATCACCCGGACCACGGAATATACGCCGCTTAATCTGGTTAATCCCGCGGAAAGCGTCACCATTCAGGCCACCATGGTTGAAGAACCTGAGCCGGAACCGGTGGCTGAAATAGAACCCGAACCGCCGGTGCTGACCTCAGATCAGGGCGAACGCGAGATTGCGCCCATCGTGGAAAAACAGCCGACGCCGCCCGAACCCTTGCCGCCGCCGGTTAAGCGCGAAGTAAAAGCGCCGCCCAAACCGCAGGTTAAACCGCGACCGGTACAGCCGAAAACCGTTACGCCACCGCAGCCGGTCGCCCGTATAGAGCGTCCGTCGGCGCCGGCCTCGGCCTCACCGGCGACCGCCACCGAGCTGACGCCCGGCAATAGCAGAGGCGATATGATGCAGAACAATCCGGGGGCGATACCCAAAAATGTCGCCTCGGTGGGATGCGCCGTACCGCAGCCGGAATACCCGCGCCGCGCCCGGCGGCTGCAACAGGAAGGAGAAGTGCTGATTCGTCTGGTGATCGGTCCGGATGGCCGTTTATTAAAACATGAAATCGCCCGCGGCAGCGGATATGAGGCGCTGGATCAGGCGGCGATGTCCGCGGTGGCGCAGGCGCGCTGTACCCCGTACCGTGAAAACGGCCAGGCGATTAGCGTGATGACGCTGCAGCCGGTGAATTTCAAGCTATCGCGTTAACAGTCAACAGACTGACGCGCGTCGGCGGCAAAACGTTCGCCCTCCGTCCGACGGCGTCTGAACAGGGTTATTGATAAGAGGTAACACATGAACACGTTAGATATTTACCATTTTTGGCAACAGGGCGATGCGGTAACCCATTCCGTGGCCATTATCCTGCTGGCGATGTCCCTGCTTTCCTGGACCGTTATGCTTTTGAAGGCGCTGCAATTACTGGCGCTGAACAAAAGCGTGAATTACAGCAGACACGCTTTCTGGCAGGCGTCGACGCTGCAGGAGAGCCTGGTACCGTTCGGCCGCGCCGGCTTTAACCCGTTTCGCGACCTGGTTATCGAGGGGCACGCCCTGCTGAAGCACCCGCACAAGTTCTCTTCGACGCTCGGCGGCCACGTCGATCTCAGCGACTGGCTGGTCCGGGGATTGAGCAATACGCGAGATACCAACGCCGAGAAATTGCAGTCAGGATTGGGTACGCTGGCGTCCATCGGCAGCACGGCGCCGTTTATCGGCCTGCTGGGGACGGTATGGGGCATCTTCCATGCGCTGCAAACCATCAGTTCCATCGGCCAGCCCGACCTGGCGCAGGTGGCGGGCCCGGTGGGCGAAGCGCTGATCATGACCGCCTTCGGCCTGTTTGTCGCCATCCCCGCCGTATTGGGATTTAACGCCATCAACCGCCGCAACCGCGTGGTGCTGCACGCCATGAATCGGTTCGCCCACGATCTCCACGCCTATTTGCTTACCGGCGCCCGCGTCGACACGGCGAGCGCCGACGCCCATACGCCGGACGGTCAGGATCGCCCGGTCGCGGTTGAACGCTCCGCCTGACGAGGAAATTGCCATGAGTATGTCATCTCCGTTTGAAAATCAGGACGACGCGCTGCTCAACGACATCAATATGACGCCGTTTATCGACGTGATGCTGGTGCTGCTGATTGTGTTTATGATCACCCTGCCGGTGATCAATCACGCGGTAAAAGTGGAATTGCCGCGGGCCAACGTTGAGAAAATCAAGAAAGATCCGCAGGCGGTGGATATCGCGATTACCGCCAGCGGGCAGATCAACTGGAATAAGGAAGCCGTGGACGACGCCCAGCTCGCCGAGCGGCTGGACAGCGCCGCCGCGCAGGAAATCCGTCCCAATATCCGGCTGTCCGCCGACCAGGCGGTGGAGTACGGACGGGTGGCCTACGTGATGACCAGCGCCCAGCAGCGCGGCCTGAGCAAAATTGATTTTGTGCTGCAGCCGGTTAAAAATCCCTGAGGCTGCAACCCCACCCCAACCCTCCCCTTCGCAGGGGAGGGAGTTTAGATCCTCCCCCTGACAAGGGCTGTCTCTTAGTCACATATATACTGTTAACGGTATATGTGAGTTCAGCGCTATTTCGTGCGCTAGAAGGCCGTCATTTCTCTGCTATATCGCAGCACGCGCCCGACGCAGGGTGGTTCAAGCGCCACCACCCTCCGGACCCGGGCTGTGGCTGAAATCACGTCGCTGACGCGATGCCTTCGGCGGTCGCCCCCTTTCCCGAACCGCCAGTGACGCGTTCCCGACGCGGCACTGGCTTGCGCCGCTTCCCTGCGGCGCATTCGCGGGGGCGTCCACCTCAGCGTGATTTCTTACGCCGACGAAAAGCAAAAAACAAAGAACCAAGAATGAACCCAAGACCAGAATACACATGGCCTCTAGAGGTTCCTTGGATTTGTGTATAAGAGACAGTGACAAGGGGGAGGCCGGGAGGGGGTCGTTTCCCCCGCGAAAACCTCCCCCTTTTAGCTCTCCGTGCTTTCTTCCACCCCGCCGGCAAAGAAAACCCCATCCGCGGGTGACACTTTATCCGCCGGATTGCACATACCCGTTAGAACCCTGTCTTATGCGGATATCGAACGATGTTTTCTCTTCACCCAACGCCCGCGGCTGATCTACCTCAGAGCGACGCGCTGCAATCAGTGGCCGAGCAGGTTCTGACGCTGGCCTGCGCCAAAGGCGCGACGCAAACCGCGGTCAACGTCTCCCAGGGCAACCGCCGCACTATCAAGGTCAGAAACGGCGATATCGACACCCTGACGCAAAATCACGGCCGGCATCTGTCGGTCACGGTCTATTTCGGTCAGCGGTCAGGCTCCGTCTCGTCTACCCAGTTCAGCCCGGATGCGCTGCGGGAAGCGGTGGAGTCCGCCTGTACGCTGGCAAAATATGGCGATGAAGATCCCTACGGCGGACTGCCGGACCAACACCGGCTGGCGACCGATATCCGCGATCTCGAGCTGTATGACGCCTCAGCGCTAAGCGTCGAACAGGCGCTGGCACTGGCGCTGCGGGCCGAGCAGGCGGCCAATGAAGCCGATCCCGGAGGCTGTCACAGCGAAAGCGCGGCGATCGCGTCGTATCAGGGGCGGTTTATTCTGGCTAACTCCAGCGGATTCTGTGCGGGCTATCCCTCCTCCAGCCATACGCTGTGGAGCCAGGCGCTGGCGCGCAACGCCGGCCAGCGGCAACGGGGCCACTGGAGCCTGACCCGGCGCGCCCTCGTCCAACTGGACCAGCCGGAAACCATCGGCCGTATCGCCGCCGAGCGGGCGCTGGCGCAGTTGGGGGCGCAAAAACTCGCCACCCGGCGCTGCCCGGTGCTGTTTGAAGCGCCGGCGGCGCACAGTCTGATTCATCATCTGGTTAACGCGCTGAGCGGCGGCTCGCTGTACCGCTCCGCCTCCTTTTTGGGACTGTGCGCGGGGGAAAGCATTATCGCCCCCCATCTGAGCCTGTATGAAGACCCGTTTATTCCCGGCGCGCCGGCCAGCGCCCGTTTCGACGCGGAAGGCGTGGCGGCCTCGGCGCGCCATGTGATTGAGGACGGGGTGGCGCAGGGCTACTTTCTCTCCAGCTATAGCGCGCGTCGGCTGGGGCTGGACACCACCGGCAACGCCGGCGGCGCCTGCAACCTCACCGTCGCCAGCAGCCTGAGCCGTCCCGACGATATCCTGCCCGGCCTGCTGCGCAACATGCATAACGGGCTGCTGGTCACCGCGCTGCTGGGACAGGGCCTGAATCCGATGACCGGCGACTACTCGCAGGGGGTGTCCGGCTTCTGGGTGGAAAACGGCGAAATTCAGTACCCGGTGGAGGAGATAACCATCGCCGGCAACCTGAAAACCATGCTGCGGCAGTGCGTTGCGCTGGGCGCCGATGCGCATACCCAGGGCTACCTGACGTGCGGATCGCTGCTGATTGCAGACATGCAGATCGCCGGCCGGTAACGCCGCCTCTTTACAGTAACAGGATAATCAGAATGGTAACGCACGCTACGGATGCTTCGCTTTCTCCCGCGCTGAGCGAGTTTTCACTGGAGACAACCGCCCTCAGCCGCGCCTTGAGCCATATTATGCAGCGCCGGGTGGACTACGCCGACCTCTATTTCCAGAGCCGCCTGCAGGAGAGCTGGCAATTGGAAAACGGCATTGTCCGTCCGACCGGCTTCAGCCGCGATCGCGGCGTGGGCGTTCGCGCCGTCAGCGGCGAAAAAACCGCTTTCTCCTATAGCAATGACATTTCCGCCGGCGCCTTATTGCAGGCGGCCGATACGGTCAGGGACATTACCCGACAGGGGCAACACGCCAGCGTTGCGCTGCCCGCGGCGCTGCCGCACGGCGCCGCGCCGCTTTATCCGGCGGATAATCCGCTGACCTCCCTCTCCGAAAAGCAAAAGCACCAATTGCTGACCTCAATCGATCGTCAGGCCAGAGCCCGCGATCCGCGCGTAACGCAGGTCTCCGCCTATCTTAACGCCGCGTACGAAACCGTGATCGTCGCCCGTCACGACGGCAAACTGGCCGCCGATGCGCGTCCGCTGGTCAATCTGTTTATCAGCGTGATGGTGGAACAGCAAGGCCGCAGAGAAACCGGCTCCAGCGGCGGGGGCAGACGCCTCGACTACCGTTTCTTCGACGACGAAAGCGTGGCGCTGTGGGTGCGTCAGGCCGTCGATCAGGCGCTGAATAATCTGGACGCCGTTCCCGCTCCCGCCGGAACCTACAGCGTGGTGCTGGGGGCCGGATCTCCCGGCATCCTGCTGCATGAAGCCATCGGGCACGGACTGGAAGGGGATTTCAACCGTAAAGGCAGCTCGGCATTTTCCAACCTGCTGGGAGAACGCGTTGCGGCCAAAGGCATTACCGTGGTGGATGACGGCACGCTGGCCGCACGCCGCGGCTCGCTCCATATGGATGACGAAGGCACCCCCACCCAGGCCACCACGCTAATTGAAAACGGCCTGCTGCGCGGCTACCTGCAGGACAGCCTGAACGCCCGGCTGATGAACGCCGCACTGACGGGCAACGCCCGCCGGGCTTCCTACGCCTCGCTGCCGCTGCCGCGCATGACCAACACCTATATGCTGGCGGGGCAGTATCCCGCCGACGAGATTATCGCCTCGGTAAAAAACGGGCTGTATGCCGCCGGCTTTGGCGGCGGACAGGTCGATATCAGCAGCGGCAAGTATGTGTTTGCAACCACCGAAGCCTATCTGATTGAAAATGGGAAAATTACCCGCCCGGTCAAGGGGGCGACGCTGATCGGCCACGGGCCGGAGGCGCTGCTGCACGTTTCGATGGTCGGCGATAATCTGGCGTTGGACGAGGGCAATATCACCTGCAGCAAGGAAGGCCAGACCCTGCCGGTCAGCGTCGGCCAGCCGACGCTGCGCATCGACAATATGACGGTGGGCGGCTCGCAATAATGCCCGCGCCGCGTCAGCGCTTTTAGCTCCCTTTTTCTGTTATGGAGATACCATGTCCGACGTCATTATCACCGCCAGCGACGCCTCGCTGGATAGCTTGCTCAATAATAGCGACACGCCGATATTGCTCGATCTGTGGGCGCCCTGGTGCCAGCCCTGCAAAGCGCTGTCGCCGCTGCTGGAAACGCTGGCTGAAAACGCCGACCAGCAGTTGACCGTGGCGAAACTGGACGTCGAACAATACCCGGCGGTGATGCGGCGTTTTAGCGTGCGCAGCATCCCCACCCTGCTGCTGTTCCGCAACGGAGAGGAAATCTCGCGGCAAATCGGCATGAAAACCCTGGCTCAACTGCGGGGCTGGCTGGCGTCATACCAGATCGCCCTGGAGCAGCATGCGCCGCTGCCCGCCAACGCTTCCCGGCGCTGGGGATCATTCTATGGCGACCCGTCGCTGCACGAATTCCTGTTTCAGCGCCTGAGGCGCCATGCCGCGGACGGCCGCATCGAAAAGGCATTCTCCCCCTACTGGCAGGATAATAAAGGCACGACCTCGGCGGCGCTGGCGCACAGCGCGCAGATTGAAGTCTTCGAACGGGTTACCGGCCTGCCCGCCGCCGTCGCCTGTCTGCTGGAAAATTTACCCGCCGCCACGCCGACGCAGGTGGATGCGCTGGCGAACGCCCTGCTTCCCGGCAAGGACGTCGGAGACGTGCCGTTACGGTGGCTGCACATGTGGCTGGGCGACAGGTTTTATCCGTGGACGGAGTGGCTGGCGGAACCGGCGCTGGACGGTTTGCGCCGTCAGTGGCTGGAGCACGCCGGCCGGCATCTTGCCGGCGCGCCGGTAGAGGAAACCGCCTGGGCGGCGCTGCATCAGCAGGCGACGGCACTGCTGCAAAGCGCCGACGACGGTCAGGAACTGGAAAAATATATCGCCGCCCTGATCGCCCTGCTCTCGCCGCCGCCGGATGCCGCCGACGCCCAAAGCTGGCGCGCCATTAGCATACAGCTCAACTTTGCGCTGGCGCAGCTGGTGCAAATTCAGGCGGGCTGGAGCCATGCGGAGCGGGCAATCCCCGCGCAACGCAACGCATGGTTCAAAGCACAGGAAGCCGCCGCCGCAGGAAACCAGCTGACGGATCAGCAACTCGTCGAGTTACGCGCCCGGTGGCTGGAGGAGAATCCGCAATTTTCCGCCAAAGAAGATGAGTTCTATCGCCGCTACCCGTCACATATGGCGACGCTCAGGGCGCCGCTGGAGGAGCAATGGTGGTCGCTGCTCCATAACGCGCCGCGCTTTCGCGCCCCGCTGGAGTGAATCACGCCGATGTGGGGAATTCAATGCCATCGCCCGCCTGCGCCCAGTTGCGCCAATGCAGGCAGGCGAGCGGATCCTGGTTATGCAATGCCGCCGCCGTCTCCTCGCGCCACCGTTGCAGCAGCGCCTTTTTCCCCGCCAGGCCGAGAGTTTTCACCGCCGATGCCGGATCGAGCGCTTGTTCCACCAGCAAACGCAATGCCGGCAGCGCCAGGGATGAACGGGAAACCAGCCGGGACAGCGCGGCGAAACTGGCCTCCATCGGCCGGCTGGCGAACGCAAACCCCGCCAGCGCGCGCCAGTCTTCCTGGTCCAGTTCGTTATCGTCGTTCAGCGCTACAGGCAAAGCCAGCGGAATAAGACGGCGTAGCCAGAACCAATCCCGCGCCAGTTGCCGGGTCGCCTGCTCGACCAGTAAACGGCCTGCGGCACTCAGGGGCAATAACGCCATGGCGCTGTAACAGCCGCTGCTGGCCTCAAGATGGCTGCCGATTCGCGCCAGTTGAAAACCGCATGAACGCCAGAAGGCCCACAGATCCGGCTGGTAGCCGAAACTGACCGACAGATAATCCAATCCCTGAGACTGCGCCTCGCCCTGCTGATAGTCGACCAACGCCCGGCCGATGCCCCCGCGCCGGCGAGCGGCGGCGACGGCGATACGGCTGACTCGGCGCGAACGCAGCGTCGGCGCGCTCCATTGCCCGCCGTGCGCGGCCAGCGATTGCGCCACCAGATTGCCGCGCGGACGGCGCCGCCCGGCCCAGACCTGATGCGCCAGTTCACGGGACAAGCCCCCTTCATCCACCATCCACAGCACGCCGCACGGCTCGCCGGAGATATCGGCGCTGTAGATGTGCATGCCGGGCGCATCCAGCAGACGACGCAAATCAAGGGGCGAGGTGCGGTAGTGCGCGCTGCATAACAACGCATAGCATTGCTGTAAACGCTGCGGCCGCCGCAGCCAGTCGGCGGCGCTTTCTTCACGCGGCTCGGGGGCGGCGCCTGCCGGCGCCGACTGGCCCTCGTTCGCTATCAGGACGGGTTCCGCAAACAGCAGCGCATTATCCAACAGGCGTTCCAGCGGATCGTCGTCGGCCCAGCGCAGCGGTTCACCTAGGGTAAAAACCCGGCAGTGCGGCAGCGAGGCGCAAAACTTGAGCAGGAAACCGCGTCCGGTGCCTTCATATCCCTGCACGGTGGTGGTCATCAAAATACGCGGGAAATAGGGCAGCAGCGCCGTCAGCACCGAAGAGGGGATCGCCGCCGCTTCATCGATCAATAACCAATCAACCGCGGGGCGCGGATTGAGGCGGCAATGCTCCAGCAGCGCATCGGGCGCCCAGAAGCGGGTATCGTCGCGGGCATGCCGTTGCAGGACGTCGGTGGCCGAGCGGGAAGGCGCGGTAGCCCAGCACGCTCCCGCGCGGCCTCGGGCCAACATGCCGGCCAGCGCCGACTTGCCCCGGCCGCGCGGCGCTATGACCACATAGACGCCCGGCGACGCCGCGCCGAGCTGCTGCAAGATATGCCGCTGCTGCGCCGTCGGTTCGCCGTCGGCGGGCTGTCGCTCAGGCCGCGAATGCAGCGGGCGGATTGCCGGCGTCTCACCCTGACGCCAGACGACGACTTCATCATCCGCCAGTAAATGCCGCTGAAGATGGCGAACAAAATGGGGCGTGGGGATCGGCTGGAGAAGCTCACTCCAGCGCAGGCTGTCTTCATCCGGCTGATTCACCCACGACTGCCATTCCGGCGCCAGCAGGATCAGCCAGCTGCCGGCGCGCAGCGTGCCCGCCAGCATCGCCCAGGCTTCCACGTCCAGCCCCTGGCGGGCATCAAATATCGCATGGGTGAACTCCCGCCCGAGCAAAGTTCGCACCTTAGCGGCGGCTAACGACGTCACGCCCGGCGGCGCATGCGCACCGATCCACAGCCAGTCGCCCTCCAGTTGACGGCGCAGCGTCAACGCCTGGATTTCACACCAGTCAGGTTCCCCGCTCAGCACCATCAGGCGCCGCACGCGGCTGTGCCGCTGTCGGCGCTGGCCGTTGACGAAAGCGGAGAAGAGGCCGGTCATGACAAAGACGATCAGGTTTTGCCGATCAGTAAAGAGAGGATGCCGGCGGCAATCAACGGCCCGACAGGCACGCCGCGGAACAGCGCTACCCCCAGAACCGTACCGACCAGCAGCCCGGCGACCACCGAAGGCTGGCTGCTCATCAGGGAAACTCCTCGCCCCCCCAGCCAGGACACGACGACGCCGATGACAATCGCCAGCAGCGATTTCCAGCTCAGAAAAGAGTTAATGACGTCCGCCGCGGTAATTTTCCCGCTGGCGATCGGCGTCATCACGCCAATAGTGAGAATGACAATCCCAATCGTCAGACCGTACTTTTCTATCCACGGGAAATAATTATTCAGCGGGGTAATGCGAACGGCCAATAAAATCAGAATAGCCAGCGTAACGGTCATGTTGTGACTGATAATACCCAGTCCGGCCAGAACCAGCAGGATCAACAGCGTGGGATCAAAATAGGCCATGAAAAATCCTTGCCCGCATAACAGAAAAAAATGATGAGTGAGCGGCTTGCGCCAAGGCGGGCAATAATAGCACTAATAAATCGTCGGCGCAGGATGAAAGGCCAAGGGTTCAGCAAGGTTGTCAGACCTGACCGGCATCCGACAACCCGGAACGGAAACGATTGCGCAGCTAGTCCAATTTTACGCCGATACGGTGGGCGACTTCTTCATAGGCTTCAATCAGGCCGCCGAGGCTCTGGCGGAAACGGTCTTTGTCCATTTTGTTCAGCGTGGCCTTATCCCACAGGCGGCTGCCGTCCGGAGAGAACTCATCGCCCAGCACCACGTCGCCTTTAAACAAGCCGAACTCCAGTTTGAAATCCACCAGAATCAGACCGGCGTCGCCGAACAGTTTGCTCAGCACCTCATTCGCCTGGTAGCTCAGTTCTTTCATGCGCGCCAGGTTCTCTTCGCTCACCCAGCCAAAGGTCTTGCAGTAAGACTCGTTCACCATGGGGTCGTGAAGGGCGTCGTTTTTCAGAAACAGGTCAAACAGCGGCGGGTTCAGTTCGATACCCTCTTCTACGCCCAGACGTTTTACCAGCGACCCGGCGGCGCGGTTACGCACCACGCACTCCACCGGCACCATATCCAGCTTTTTCACCAGCACTTCGGTATCGGAAAGCAGGCTCACCATTTGCGTCGGGATCCCGGCTTGTTCCAGTTTGCTCATAATGAAATGATTGAACTTGTTGTTCACCATCCCTTTGCGATCAAACTGCTCAATGCGAGCGCCATCCCCTGCTGACGTATCATTGCGAAACTCCAGCACCAGCAGGTCGGGATCTTCGGTGGTGTAGACGGTTTTCGCCTTCCCACGATACAACTCAGCTAGCTTTTGCATCTTTAATTACTCCACACAGTGAGGGCCAGGCGCACCGGGCCCGAGAATTTAACGCCTAGATTGTTTAATGAAGAAGGGCCGGATAATCCGACCCTTGCGAGTTACTTACTGAATGCCGCCTGGAATACCGCCACCAGCGCATCGTTTTGCGACTGACTCAGCGTATGTCCTTTGGAGTCGATAAATTGCAAACTGCTGCGGTTACCGAGATCGCCGACCTGCAATTTGTAATCGCCGTTGGGCAGTTCAGGATCTTTCGCCCCTAACGCCTCCCAGGCGCTGCTGCCCGGCGCACGGTAGGTGACGGAAACCGAACCCTGAGGACGGCTGCGATCGCTAACCTTCATCCCTATGCTGTCCAGGGCCGCCGGCAAACGATCCCATACCAGGGTATAAGGCCCGCGCACCACCAGCAGCGGCAGGCCGGTATCGTCCGCTCCGCTCTGCACGTCCAGCGAACCGCTGGTTCGCTGCGCCAGCGCGTTTTCACGCGCGGTGGCCTGGCTGTCCAAGGACTCGCTGATGGTATTCAGCATCAAGCCCGCGTAGCGTTGGATTTGCGCCGGCTCGGCGACCGGATTGTTCTGCTGCTGCAATGCCAGCAGTTTAACCACCAGCGCTATCTGATACCCTTGCTGCTGAACGGTTATCTGATAGCGGCCCTGATATTGCAGATCTTCATCCTGGCGCGTCCAGGTGATCCAGTCCGTGGTCAGCGTCTGCTGAGCGTCCTGGCGGCTGGCGATGGTGAAATTTTTATCCTGTAGAATACGCACCACCTGGGACCAAAGCTGGCTGTTTTGCGCGCTGTTTTCCAATAACAGCGTCGCCGTCTCCCCCGAGATCTGGGTGCGCGAACCACTCAGCAAAGCCAACGGCTGCACCGGCGGACGAATGTCCAGTTCTTTGCCTACCGCGCCATTCTGCGTTACCGGCGGGATATCATATTCTCCGTTCTGCAACGGTAAAATCATACCGGCCGGCGTGTTCAGCGCTTTTTGCGTCGGCGTCTGCAGATAGGATTCATCGCCGCTAACCTGCCGCTTATAGCGCTGGTCGCTGGAACAAGCCGCCAACAGCATCACTAAAGATACGCCGACAACTTTCGCCACCATCGACTTTTGCAGTGAATCAGTCATTCAATCTCCCTAACGGTTACAGCAAACCCGCATGCTTCAATGCGCGCGCCACCGCCGTGCGACCTGAATCGGTCAGCGGCGTCATGGGCAGGCGAAGCGTATCGGTCGCCACAAGTCCCAACTCCTTACAGGCCCACTTCACCGGAATCGGATTGGGTTCAATAAATAATTTCTGATGCAACGGCATCAGGCGCTGATTTAAACGGCGCGCTTCAACAAAGTTGCCCTGCGCCGCCAGCCGGCAAAGCTCCGCCATTTCACGCGCGGCCACGTTCGCCGTCACGGAAATCACCCCTTTGCCGCCGAGCTGCATAAAGTCCAGCCCGATATCGTCATTGCCGCTCAGCAGGATGAAGTCTTCACTAACCAGCTCTTGGATCTGACTTACCCGGCTTAAGTTCCCCGTCGCCTCTTTAATCGCGACAATATTTTTAATTTCGGACAGCCGCGCCACGGTTTCCGGCAGCAGATCGCAACCGGTGCGCGAGGGAACGTTATACAGGATTTGCGGCAGGTCGGTATGCTCGGCGATGGCTTTGAAGTGCTGATACAGCCCTTCCTGCGTCGGCCGATTGTAGTACGGCGTAACCGACAGGCAGCCGGCGACCCCGGTGCCGTGAAAGCGTTTGGTCAGAGAAACGGCTTCCGCGGTGGCGTTGGCGCCGGTTCCGGCGATCACCGGGATGCGGCCGTCGCTCAGCTCCAGGGTGCTCATCACCACGTCGCCGTGTTCCTCATGGCTCAGCGTGGCGGACTCCCCGGTCGTTCCAACAGAGACAATCGCCGATGTGCCGCTGGCGACATGATAATCAATCAGTTTTTTCAGGCTGGCGCGGTCGACGGCGCCTTTGGCGTCCATCGGCGTAACCAGCGCAACAATACTTCCCGTAAACATTGGCCGTCCCCTCCACAAACAAGTGCCTCATGGTACTTTTGAGTTCTATGCAAAAGCAAGCGCGCAACGGCATTGTAGGCGTCCGGCACAGGTTTTTTTATGATACCGCCAGCAGCATTAACAACGCTTCTGAGTTTTTTACGGCGGGCTGTCCCTGCACGCCACCCTGCGGGCCGCCGCAAGCGGCGTTAAAAATTGCTCCCGGCTTTTTTATGGCGGGCTGTCCCTGCACGCCACCCTGCGGGCCGCCGCAAGCGGCGTTAAAAATTGCTCCCGGCAATTTTTTATGGTTACCATGTGAATATCCGGAAAACGCACAGGAAGCATCATTTTGCCGAGTCCACAAGAACACTATCTGGTTATCACCGCCGTGGGGGCCGACCGCTCAGGCATTGTTAACGCCATCACCCGCCACGTCAGCAGTTGCGGCTGTAATATCGAAGATAGCCGTCTTGCCATGCTGGGCGAAGAATTTACCTTTATCATGTTGCTTTCCGGAAGCTGGAACGCCATTGCGCAGATTGAATCCACCCTACCGCTGAAGGGGGCGGAGATGGATTTGCTGATCGTGATGAAACGAACGGAATCGCAGGCGCGGCCGCCCATGCCGTCCACCGTTTGGGTCAAAGTGGATGTGGCGGATTCGCCGCACATCATCGAGCGCTTTACCGATCTGTTTGACTCCCATCAGATGAACATTGCCGAACTGGTCTCGAAGACCCGGCCCGCCGAGGGAGGGCAACCGCCGCAGCTGTATATTCAAATCACCGCGCACAGTCCCGCCGCGTTGGATGGTTCAGTTATTGAGCCAGCCTTTTATCAGCTATGTACAGAACTGCGCGCACAAGGCAGTATTAGCGTCGTGAACTATCCACAGCATGAAGAAAAGACGGAGAGTAGTGATGAATACACTGAAAGCCGGTGATATCGCGCCGAAATTTAGCTTGCCCGACCAGGACGGCGAGCAGATAAATTTAACCGACTTCCAGGGACAGAAGGTGTTGGTCTATTTCTACCCCAAAGCCATGACGCCAGGGTGTACCGTTCAGGCCTGCGGTCTGCGCGATAACATGGACGATCTGAAACAATATGGCGTTGAGGTTCTGGGGATCAGCACCGACAAACCGGAGAAACTGTCCCGCTTCGTCGAAAAAGAGTTATTGAATTTCACCCTGCTGTCCGACGAAGATCATCAGGTTTCGCAAGCCTTCGGCGTCTGGGGCGAAAAAACCTTTATGGGCAAAACCTATGACGGCATTCACCGCATCAGCTTCCTGCTTGATGAAAACGGCAAGGTGGAAAAGGTCTTTGACGATTTCAAAACCAGCAACCACCATGACATCGTGCTGGACTACCTGAAAACCGCCTGAACGCTCCCGTTCCGGCGATATACCGGCGCCTTGCATAAGGCGCCGGTTCTGCAAACCAATCGATTTTCTTGATTCATTTATGGAAGAATGCACGCATTTATACATCGATTAGAATGAATTTAATCGATCGTCCATTTAAGATGATATCACCGACACTGAATGGTATCTGTTAAGCCCAAAAAACATGACAAGGCCCAACCAAGAGTAAGGTAGCTAACGCAGATTATGAAAACGGTAACCAATAGCGACCACCTAAGCCACATCATAATTAGTGGTTATAAATCAATTGCTAGCTGTGATCTACAAATGGGTTGTCTGAACGTGCTGATTGGGGCCAACGGTGCGGGTAAATCCAATTTCATCAGTTTCTTTCGCCTTATTGCAACCTTACTGGATCACCGTCTGCAAACGCTGGTCAGCAAAGCAGGAGGACCAGACGTCCTGTTGCATTTCGGTCGAAAAAAAACCGAAGCGTTAAAAGGTGAATTGTTCTTTGGCAATAACGGCTATAAGTTCACGCTAGAACCCACTAACGATAATCGTATGATGTTTCAACGGGAAGCGCTCTGGTGGAACATGAGTGGTGATAAAGGCGTAAAATCAGGTCATTTTGAATCGCTGGCGGAAGAACATCGTTCAGGTATCAGAAAATATACGTTACCCGCCATGCGCCGCTGGCGCGTCTATCATTTCCATGACACCAGTGAAAGCGCCAGAGTAAAACAAATTCACCGCATTAACGATAATGACTACCTGAGAGAGGACGGGGCCAACCTGGCCGCATTTTTATACCGTTTGCAAAAAAATCATGCCGACCATTATCAGCGTATCATTAAGACCATCCAAATGGCCGCTCCATTTTTTGGCGATTTCTATCTGCGCCCCACGCCGGATAACCCAGACAGCATTCAGTTGGAATGGGTTGAAAAAGAACAAGATGTCCCTTTCAAGGCCAGTGAGCTTTCCGATGGCACCTTGCGGTTCATTCTGCTAGCCACCGTCTTACTGCAACCCGAAGAATATATGCCCAGCGCCATCATCATTGATGAACCTGAATTGGGTCTGCATCCTTATGCCATCAGCATCCTGGCCGCGTTAATCAAAAGTGCCAGCAAGCAGCATCAATTAATCGTTTCAACGCAGTCAGTGGAACTGGTTAATGAATTTGAAGCCGAAGATTTAATCGTTGTCGATAAGCATCATGGTGAATCGACATTTAAACGCCTGGAACAAGATAGCCTGCATGAATGGCTTGAAGATTACAGTTTAGGTGAACTGTGGAAGAAAAACCTGCTTGGCGGGAGGCCACAGCGATGACAAGGATAAACGTTTTTGTTGAAGGCCAAACGGAAGAAACCTTTGTACGCGATACGCTCGCACCTTACTTTATACGTCATGGACTTTATCTTAATCCAATTTTAGCGCAAACAAGTCGTGGCTATAAAGGCGGTATCGTCAGCTATGGGAAAGTCAAAAATCAGGTCATTCGTCTTTGCAAAACAGATAAAAAAGCCTGGGTAACCACGTTGATCGATTACTATGGTTTACCAGCTGACTTTCCTGGTTTAGCTCACGGCAAACCGGCCAATAGTGATGTTCATAGGTGGATTTTAGAACTGGAACAGGCCTTTCAGGCGGACATTTCGCAACCTAACTTTATCGCCAATTTTTTACTGCATGAATTTGAAGCCTTGCTGTTTTGCGAACCTGACAAATTTGCCGATTGGCTGGCTGACAAGCGCCCTATTGAGAAACTACAACAAATCAGGGCGAAATTTCCCTCCCCGGAAGAGATTAACAACAGTCCCCATACGTCTCCTTCAAAACGAATTTTATCCGTAGTGCCTGAATATCAAAAAACATTGCACGGCCCGCTGATTGCCGCAGATATTGGTTTAGACTCTATGCGTCGAGCCTGTCCCCATTTTGAGTACTGGTTAAATCGTCTGGAAGCATTAAAAAATGCCTAGTGTAGGCTTCATCTCCGCTTTTCCACTCTGGAACCCGTAACGCGTTGCCCACGTTTTTCCCGGATAAATATTTCTTTGTGCGCCATGGCTGGCTAAGATGGTTGGCAAAGCGCTGCAATATTGGCTGTTGATAAGGTTGCTTCTCATTATGTCTAACCGGTTAAGAAAAACGGTCGTTTCCGTCCTGCTGGGGGCGATGATGACCGGCAATATGCTTCCCGTTCAGGCCGAGATCCAGGATCGGCTGCCGGATATCGGCACCACCGCCGGCGGCACGCTGAGCATCAATCAGGAACTGGCGATGGGCGATTTTTATGTCCGCCAGCTGCGGGCGGGCGCGCCGCTGATTAACGATCCGCTGTTATCCAACTACATCAACCAGTTAGGCAATCGGCTGGTCAAGCAGGCCGATTCGGTACGCACCCCCTTCCGCTTTTTCCTGATCCGCAACGATGATATCAACGCTTTCGCCTTTTTCGGCGGCAACGTGGTGATCCACTCGTCGCTCTTTCGCTACGCGGACAACGAAAGCGAGCTGGCTTCGGTATTGGCGCATGAAATTTCGCACGTTACCCAGCGCCATCTGGCGCGCGCCATGGAGTCGCAGCAGCGCAGCGCGCCGCTGACCTGGGTCGGCGCGCTGGGTTCCATTCTGCTGGCGATGGCCAATCCGCAACTGGGGATGGCGGCGCTGAGCGGAACCATGGCCGGGGCGCAACAGGGGATAATCACCTTTACCCAGGGCAATGAACAGGAAGCGGATCGCATCGGCATTCAGGTGTTGCAGCGCGCCGGCTTCGATCCGCGGGCCATGCCGAACTTTCTGCAAAAGCTGGCCGATCAATCGCGCTACACCTCGAAGCCGCCGGAAATATTGCTCACCCACCCCCTGCCGGAAAGCCGCCTGTCCGATGCCCGCAACCGGGCGAATCAGATGAGATCCACGCCGGTGCAGTCATCCCAGGATTTTCTGTTCGCCAAAGTGCGCACCTTCGGCATGTACGGTTCGGAAGGCAGGCCGCTCGACGACGACCTGCTGAAGGCCTGGGCGAAAGGCAACGTACGCGAGCAGCTGGCGGCCAAATACGGCGACGCCATCCGCTTTTATCAGGCCAAGAAATACGACGAGGCTCGCAGCGTGCTGCAACCGCTGCTGGACAACGCCCCGGACAACCCGTGGTTTCTGGATTTGATGACCGATATCGATCTGGGGCAAAACCGCGCCGCGCAGGCGATCGCCCGGCTGCAAAAAGCGCCGGGGGTGCAGACCAACCCGGTGCTGCAGCTCAATCTGGCGAACGCCTACGTCGAGGGGAAACAGCCCGCGGCGGCGAGCAAAATACTCTACCGCTACACCTACGCCCACGCGGACGATCCCAACGGCTGGGATCTGCTGGCGCAGGCCGCCGCCGCCCAGGGATCGCGCGCGGAGGAGTTATCCGCCCGCGCCGAAAGCCTGGCGCTGGCCGGGCAGCTCGACCAGTCTATCCGTTTGCTGAGCAACGCCAGCTCGCAGGTGAAACTCGGCAGCCTGGAGCAGGCGCGCTACGACGCGCGAATCGACCAGCTGCGCCAGCTGCAGCAACGTTTCCGCCAATATCAGAAGTCCTGACGGGAGAAGGATCGTCAACCATGAGCAAAAATGTCACCATTTATCACAACCCGCGCTGTTCCAAAAGCCGCGAGACGCTGGCGCTGCTGCAACGGCACGGCATTGAACCCCAGGTGGTGCCGTATCTGGAAACGCCGCCCGACGCCGCAACCCTGACGCGCCTGATCCAGCAGCTTGGGCTAAGCAGCGCGCGCGATCTGATGCGCCGCAAGGAAGAGATTTACCGGGAGCTTAATCTGGCGGATGACACGCTGACCGAGGCGCAGCTTATTCAGGCGCTGGTCGACCATCCCAAACTGATTGAGCGCCCCATCGTGGTGGCCGACGGGCAGGCGCGCATCGGCCGCCCGCCGGAACAGGTACTGGACATTTTGTAACAGGCGAAGATCCGCGGATTACAGCCCGAGGATCTCTTTGACAAAGGGAATGGTCAGTTTGCGCTGGGCGGTGATGGAGGCGTGGTCGAGCTGATCCAGCGTCATAAACAGCGTGCGCATTTCCCGATCGAGCCGTTTCAGCAGGAAACGGCTGACGTCTTCCGGCAGTTCGAATCCGCGCAGTTTGGCCCGCAGTTGCAACGCTTCCCCTTTCTCTTCATCCGACAGCGGCTGAAGTTTATAGATCTGTCCCCAGTCCAGGCGGGAAGAGAGATCGGGCAAATGCAGATTGAGCTGGCGGGGAGGACGATCGCCGGTAATAAACAGGCGGGTACGTCCGGTCTCCTGGATGCGGTTATAGAGGTTGAACATCGCCATTTCCCAGGCTTCGTCGCCGGCGATCGATTCGATATTATCGATGCATACCAGCGCCAGCTGCTCCATCCCCTCCAGCACTTCAGGCACGAAATAGGCGCGTTTATCCAGCGGCACGTAGCCGACCGCGCGATCGTGACGGGACAGCTCGGCGCAGGCCGCGTGCAGCAGATGGCTGCGTCCGCCGCCTTCCCGCGACCAGAAGTAAATATAACCGCCATGTTCCTGGCGCAGCGCGCCGGTAATGGCGGCAAGGAGCGACGCGTTTTCTCCCGGGTAGAAACTGGCAAAGGTTTCGTCGTCGGGTAAATAGAGTGGCAGTGAAAGCTGTGCCGGCGTGTTCAGAATCACCTCAAGCAGGGCTGGCAGGAAAACAGAGCGAGTTTATCACATAAACTCGGCCCTGTTGAGTCGCAGGCAACGACTCAACGGGATGATAGGCCGTACCCGATTAAGCCGGCGTTAACGCTGAGACGGCTCTTGCGTTTCCGGCGCATCGAGGATCACTTCTTCGCTGCGAAACAGGCTAATCGCTTTAAACAGCAGGCTCATGCCGATGCCGACCACCGTCGCCAGCGCCATCCCTTTCAGTTCGGCCGCCCCGATATGAACTTTCGCCCCGCTGACGCCGATAATCAGGATCACAGAGGTCAGGATCAGGTTTTGCGCCTTGTTGTAATCCACTTTGGACTCAATCAGCACGCGTATACCGGAAGCGCCGATTACCCCGTACAGCAGCAGCGATACCCCGCCCATCACCGGCACCGGCACCGCCTGAATCGCCGCCGCCAGTTTGCCGACGCAGGAGAGCAGGATCGCCAGGATCGCCGCGCCGCCGATCACCCAGGTGCTGTACACCTTGGTGATGGCCAGCACGCCGATATTTTCGCCGTAGGTGGTATTCGGCGTCGAACCGAAGAAGCCCGACAGCATGGTGGAAACGCCGTTGGCGAACATCGAGCGGTGCAGCCCCGGATCGCGCATTAAATCTTTCTTGACGATATTGGCGGTCACCACCAGATGCCCGACGTGCTCGGCGATCACCACCAGCGCCGCCGGCAGTATGGTCAGAATGGCGAACCATTCGAAACGCGGGGTGTAAAACGTCGGCAGGGCAAACCAGTGCGCCTGGGCGATGGGCGCCAAATCCACCACACCCATGGCGAACGACAGCGCGTAACCGGCCAACACGCCGATCAGGATCGGGATAATGGCCAGAAAACCGCGAAACATCACCGACCCCAGGATCGTCACCGCCAGCGTAACCAGTGAAATCGTCACCGCCGTGCCGTCAACGGACGCGCCGTCGGCGGGCAGCAATCCCGCCATGCCCGCGGCCACGCCGGCCAGTTCTAGACCGATAACGGCGACAATCGCCCCCATCGCCGCCGGCGGGAACAGCACGTTCAGCCAGCCGGTCCCCGCTTTCTTAACGATCAGCGCCACCAGACAGAACAGTACGCCGCACATAATAAAACCGCCCAGCGCCACCTCATAGCCCAGAGGCAACAGCAGCAATACCGGCGAAATAAAGGCGAAGCTCGATCCCAGATAGGCCGGTATTTTCCCTTTGCAGATAAACAGATAGAGCAAAGTGCCGATACCGTTGAATAACAGTACCGTCGCCGGGTTGATTTTAAACAGGATCGGGACCAGCACGGTGGCGCCGAACATGGCGAACAGATGCTGGAAGCTCAGCGGTATGGTTTGCAACAAGGGCGGCCGTTCACTTACCCCGATGGCGCGACGAGTCATCTTTGTATCCTCTGTAACCTTGCTATTTGTTGCGGCTGCGGACAGGGTGGCGGACAGGGATTGTCCGCCATAAAAAATCGCCGGGAGCGATTTTCAACGTCGCCCGCGACGGCCCGCCAGGGTGGCGGGCAGGACAGCCCGCCATAAAAAAACCGACTGTTTAAGTCGGCTTGCCTATTATTTGGTACCAAATATCTTGTCGCCCGCATCGCCCAGGCCCGGCATGATATAGCCCTGCTCATTGAGGCCCTTATCGATCGCCGCGGTGTAGAGTTCGATATCCGGGTGCGCTTTTTCCAGCGCGGCAATGCCTTCCGGGGCGGCGACCAGCACCAGTACCTTGATGCTCTGGCAGCCGGCTTTTTTCAGCAGGTCGACGGTGGCGATCATCGAGCCGCCGGTCGCCAGCATCGGGTCGACCACCAGCGCCATCCGTTCCTCGATATTGGAAACCAGTTTCTGAAAATAGGGCACCGGCTCCAGGGTCTCTTCATTGCGGTAGATGCCGACCACGCTGATACGCGCGCTGGGAACATTTTCCAGCACCCCTTCCATCATCCCCAGACCGGCGCGCAGGATCGGCACCACGGTAATCTTTTTGCCTTTGATTTGATCGACTTCAACCGGACCGCACCAACCGTCAATGGTCACTTTTTCGGTGGCTAAATCGGCCGTCGCTTCATAGGTCAATAAACTGCCCACTTCGGAAGCCAGCTCGCGAAAACGCTTGGTGCTAATCTCGCTCTCACGCATCAGGCCCAGTTTATGTTTGACGAGCGGGTGTTTCACCTCGACGATCTTCATCATTATCTCCCCTAGACTGTGGACGGTCAGAAAAACGCGGCTTGCGGCGGCACGCAGGGTGGCGGGCAGGACGCCCACTATAAAAAAAATCGCCGGATTATACCGCTTTTTTGGCCGAGTGATACAGGATTAAGCCTGATCCAGATCAACCGATAACAGAAATTGCCCACGGGGAGGAAAAATAAAAACCCGGCGACACATCGCTCGCAAACGATTGCCCGCGCTGTTAGAATTAGCGCGCTCCATTTTAACTACCGACAGCAACCTCCGTGGGGACTCCGCAGTGACCGACAAAACCTCTCTCAGCTATAAAGACGCAGGCGTGGATATTGATGCTGGCAACGCATTGGTAGACCGCATCAAAGGTGTAGTGAAACAGACCCGTCGCCCGGAAGTCATGGGTGGTCTGGGTGGTTTCGGGGCCTTGTGCGCCTTACCGCAAAAATACCGCGAACCCATTCTGGTTTCCGGCACTGACGGAGTCGGCACCAAGCTGCGTCTGGCGATGGATCTCAAACGTCACGACACCATCGGCATCGATCTGGTCGCCATGTGCGTCAACGATCTGGTGGTGCAAGGGGCCGAGCCGTTATTCTTCCTGGATTACTACGCCACCGGCAAGCTGGACGTCGACACCGCGGCCAGCGTGATTAGCGGTATCGCCGAAGGCTGTAAGCAATCAGGCTGCGCGCTGGTGGGCGGCGAGACGGCGGAAATGCCGGGCATGTACCACGGCGAAGATTACGACGTCGCCGGTTTCTGCGTCGGCGTGGTCGAGAAATCCGCCATCATCGACGGCAGTAAAGTGCGCGCCGGCGACGCCCTGGTGGCCCTGGCTTCCAGCGGCCCGCACTCCAACGGCTACTCGCTGGTGCGTAAAATTCTCGAAGTCAGCAAAGCCGATCCGGCCCAGGTAAAACTGGAAAACCGCCCCCTGGCCGACCACCTGCTGGCGCCGACCAAAATCTACGTTAAGTCCATTCTGTCGCTGATTGAAAAAGTCGACGTCCACGCCATTTCCCACCTCACGGGCGGCGGCTTCTGGGAAAACATTCCGCGCGTGCTGCCGGAAGGCGTTCAGGCGAATATCGACGAGGCAAGCTGGCGGTGGCCGGCGGTATTCAACTGGCTGCAGCAGGCGGGCAACGTCAGCCGCCACGAAATGTATCGCACATTTAACTGCGGTGTTGGTATGATCGTCGTACTGCCCGCCGAGCAGGCAGACGAGGCCGTGGCGTTATTGAACGGCAGTGGTGAAACCGCATGGAAAATCGGCTTGATTAATCAAACCGATACCGGAGATGCAGTGGTCATTAGCTGATGAAAAATTTCGTTATCTTGATATCGGGTCAGGGAAGTAATTTGCAGGCGTTGATAGACGCCTGCAAGCGCGGACGCATTAAAGGCAAGATAGCCGCGGTATTCAGTGATAATCCCGAAGCCCCGGGCCTGCGGCTGGCGCAGGACGCCGACATACCGGCGCACGCCGTCAGCCCGGAAGGATTTGCCGATCGCGCCGCTTACGATGCGGCGATGGCGCAGGAAATAGAGCAGTACCAGCCGGCGCTGATTGTGCTGGCGGGCTATATGCGGATTCTCAGTCCCGATTTTGTCGCGCAGTTCGCCGGCAAAATGCTCAATATCCATCCGTCGCTGCTGCCTAAGTATCCCGGCCTGCATACCTATCGTAAGGCGCTGGAAAACGGCGACGCCGAACACGGCGCGTCGGTGCATTTCGTCACCGACGAAATGGATGGCGGGCCGTTGATTCTGCAGGCCAAGGTCCCCGTTTTCAGCGACGATAGCGAAGAAAGCCTGCGGGAGCGGGTGCAGACGCAGGAACACACCATTTATCCCATGGTGGTCGGCTGGTTTATCTCCGGCCGGTTGGTTATGCGGGAAAATCAGGCCTGGCTGGATGGCGTGCGCGTTCCCCCGCAGGGTTACGCCGCCGAATAATCGTTTTCCTTACAGGCGGCATGACGCGGCCGCTTTTAGCCCTCAGCGGATTCCCGGTAGATGTCCTGAATTCTTACCACGTCGTCCAGAATGTCGATAAACGCCTCGACGACCGCGGGATCGAAATGAGAGCCTGATTCCGAGCGGATATAGGCAACGGCCTTTTCCCGCGGCCAGGCGCGTTTGTAGGGCCGTTCGGAAATCAGCGCATCGAACACGTCCGCCACGGCGGCAATGCGCCCGGACTGCGGAATGTCTTCCCCCGACAGGCCGCGCGGATAGCCGCCGCCGTTCCATTTCTCATGGTGCGTCAACGCGATCTCGCGCGACATCACCATCAGCCGCGAGTCGTCGCCGGCCAGTAATTCGGCGCCGATAACGGTGTGCTGACGCATAACCTCCCATTCGGCGGCATCCAGCTTGCCCGGCTTGAGCAGGATAGCGTCCGGAATGCCTATTTTCCCCACATCGTGCATCGGGCTGGCATGCAGAATAAGCTCGACGTCGCTTTCGCTCCATCCCATCCGGCGCGCCAGCAGCGCGGAGGTATGGCTCATGCGCAGAATATGCTGACCGGTTTCGCTGTCGCGGTACTCCGAGGCCCGCGCCAGGCGGCGCACCACCTGCAGGCGGGTATCCAGCAGTTCCCGGGTCCGCAGGCGCACCATTTTTTCCAGTACGTCGTTCTGCTCATACATCAGCCGGTGCGCGAGATGGGCGTCGAGCAGGTTGCGCACCCGCATTAATAGTTCGGTACGGTCGAAGGGTTTGCTGACGTAATCCCGCGCCCCGCCCCCCAGCGCTTTCAGCAGTTGCTCCCGCCCCTGTTCCGCCGTCAGCACCATGATCGGCGGCAGCAGCGGATCGTGGAGCGATTTCAACTGCTTCATAATCGCATAGCCGTCCAGATGCGGCATCTTGATATCCAGCAGGATCAGATCGGGACGCGCCTCCAGATAGGCGCGCACCACCAGACGCGGATCCTGAACGCTGACCAGCCGGAAATAACCTTCGCTGGCCAGCAGTTTTTCCAGCACCTTAAGGTTTGCCGCTTCGTCGTCGACGATAAGGATACGCGCATCATCATGATTATCGATCATCGTGTGGATTCCCTTGGTCATAGTGCAGATGAGCGTCGACGCTGGTCAGAAAGCGGCCGATGTCCAACGGCTTGGTCAGGTAATCGTCAAAACCCGCCGCCATGCCGCGCGCGATATCCTGCGGCATCACGTTGGCCGATACGGCGAGCACCGGCACGTCCCGCAGCGGGTGATGAGACTTGAGCGCCTCCAACACTTCATAGCCATCCGTACCCGGCAGATTGATGTCGAGCAGAATCAAATCGGGCCGATGCGCCATGGCGTAGGCGATCCCCGATTCGGCGGTGCGCATGGTGACCAGGCGAATATGGCGCAATTTATCCAGGATCTGCGTCACCAGCTTGAGGTTCACCGGGTTATCATCAATATAAAGGATGTAATGCTGTCTCTGTCCGTGGACGTGCGGCGCGGCGACGGGTGCCGGCCTGCTCGCCGCCGGCGCCTGCGCCAGCGCATCGGCCTGCGGCAGCTCCACCCAGAAACGGCTGCCCTTGCCGGGCTCGCTTTCCACGCCGATCCGCCCCCCCATGGCCTCGATCAGCTTGCGGGTGATCACCAGACCGATACCGGTTCCCTCCACGCCGCTGCGCTCCGCTTCCAGCCGATTGAAAGGCTGGAACAGCTCGCCCAGGCGCTCGCCGGCAATGCCGTCGCCGGTATCGACCACCGCAATGCGCAACCATTTGCCGCGCGTCTCCGGCGCGATGCGCACTTCGCCCCCGGTACGGTTGTATTTGATGGCGTTGGACAGCAAATTGAGCAGCACCTGCTTAACGCGCTGCCGATCGGCGGCCACCGCCAGCGCCTCGGGAACATCCAGACTCAGGGATATTTGCCGCTCCGCGGCCAGCGGTTGCACCAGCTGCCGGCAATCCCGCATCAGCGCGGAGAGCGACACCGCCTCAATGGCAAGCGGCACCACGCCGGATTCGATTTTGGCCAGATCCAGCACCTCATTGATCAACCCGAGCAGATGTCGGCCGGCCTTAAGGATTTCAGTCACATTGTCCCGTTGGTCGGCGTTCAGCTGCTCATCAAATTCCAGAATCTGGGAAAACCCCAGAATGGCGTTCATGGGGGTGCGCAATTCATGACTCATGCTGGAGAGAAACTCGGATTTGGCCTGATTGGCGCGCTCCGCTTCGATCTTGGCCAGCTTCAGCGCCTGCTCGCTCTCTTTTTGCCGGGTGATATCCAGTACGGTGGTCAGGCGTAACCCCTGACCGTCCAAAACCTGATCCCGGCCGCGCACGATGGCGGGAAACGTGGTCCCGTCTTTTCTCAGCATTTCGGACTCATAGGACTCGGACCACTTTTCACCGATCAGCTGAGTCGCCATGGGCACCGCCGTCGGGCTGGTAAAGTCGAGCACCGGCAGGCCGATAGCCTCCTCGCGCCGACAGCGGAACAGTTCCAGCCAGCGGGTGCTGACGTCGACAATAATGCCTTGCCGATCGAAGACCACCACCCCCTCGTCCACATTATCCAGAAAGAAACGGAAACGGGCTTCGCTCTCCTGTAGTTCCCGTTCCGCCTCTTTGAAACGGGTAATATCGAGGTACATCCCCAGCAGCCCGACCAGTGCGCCCTGCGCGTCGCGCAGCGGAACCTTGTTCACGCTGAACCAGCGCCCCTCGCCCGCCTGCCGTTCCACGAACTCAACGGCGTTCATCCGGGGCTGTGCGCCGTCAAGCACCGCCAGATCGTCCTGGCGATAGCGCTCGGCCGCCGCCGCGTCAAACAGTTCGAAATCATCGCGTCCGACGATCTCGCCGGGATCGTCTCGTCCCGCGTCGCGGGTAAAATAGCGGTTGGCGCCGAGGTAGCGGGAAGACGTATCCTTCCAGAACACGCCTGCCGGCAGATGATCGAGAATGGATTGCAGCAGGCCGCCCGGATCCGTCGCCCAGGCGTCGTCCAGGGCGCCCAAGCGGCCGGATGGTTTATCGATGGCGGATTTTGCAGGGTTCCGGGGTTTATCCCCGGCACGGCGATCGGCTCCCACTCCCTTTCTCCTTGCGCGGCGGCTCTCCGTTCACATCCTATCTCACGATGATGAAATTTTCACTTGCAATAGGAACTTTCTTATATTAGATCAACCGGTAACGCAACGACGCCTGCTTTTTTCCTGCGGCCGCCCCGCTTTAATTACTTATTTAACTAGCCGTAATCTGTTGTCCCGCAACGATATCTGTCGCCGGTCCCCATTACCCCCACTAACGCTCCGTTGAAAATAAAAATGGGAGTAATTATCTTTCGCCACCCGCTTTTTTGCAGAGTCAATCATGCGCCTTGCCATCTTTATTATTTTATCGCTTCTTGGCCCGCTGGCGTCGGCAAAAACCGTTACCGATATTCTGGACCGGCAGGTGACGATCCCGGACCATCCGCGGCGCATCATCCTCGGTGAAAGCCGCATGCTCTATACGCTGGCCCTGCTTGAGCCGGGGAATCCGGCGAAATACGTCGTGGGCTGGCCGGGCGACATGGCGCGTTATGACGCGCAAAGCTGGCAACGCTATACGGAAAAATTCCCGGCGATCAAGCAGATCCCGCAGTTAGGCAGCGGCGGTCTAGCTACCCTGAATGCGGAAACCCTGCTGCCGTTAAAACCCGATCTGGTGATTTTGCCGCGGCTGGCAAAACAGCGCGCCAGCGATGACCTGCTGCAACAGACGCTGACCAGCGCGGGTATTCCGGTCATCTACGTCGATTTGCGCGTTGATTTACTCCGCAACACCCTGCCCAGCATCCAGTTGCTGGGAGAGGCGCTGAATCAGCCGCTGCGGGCCGCGGCGTTCAGCGAATTTTATCAGCAGCATATGAATGTCATTCGTCAGCGCATCGCGCAATACCAGGGTAAAAAAACCAGGGTGATGCTGCATCTGCATCTTGGCCGCCGCGATACCTGCTGCACCACCGCCGTGGGGGGAAACCTGGGCGATCTGCTGGCCTTCGCCGGCGGTGAAAATATCGCCGCCGGCGCCATCAGCAGCGTATATGGCGAGCTCAGCCCGGAACGCGTACTGGCGGCCAACCCCGACGTCTACATCGCCACCGGCATGGCCGGGCCGGAAGGCAAGCGCTTTTCCAGCCTGATGCTGGGGCCCGCGGTCAGCCGGCAACAGGCGCAAAACAGCTTCAGCGCACTGATTCGTCAGGACGCCATCCTCTCGCACCTTGCGGCGGTGCAACAAGGGCGGGCGTGGAGCATGTGGCACAACTTTTACCTCAGCCCTTATCACGTCGTGATGGTGGAGATGTTCGCTAAAGCCCTCTACCCCGACCTGTTCGCGGATATCGAGCCGCAACTCACGCTACAAAAACTCTACCAGCAGTTTTTACCTATTGATTTTTCAGGGACATACTGGAGTCAACTTGCACATGAAGAATAAGAAAATGCGGCGTAACGGCTGGCCGGCGCTGGCGCTGCTGCCGTTCGGCATTCAGGCGGCGGCCGAAACGCGGAACGACACGCTGGAGGTTATCGCGACGACCACGGAACAGACGGAAACCGGCTATCAGCCGCATACAACCGTAACCGGAACCCGCAGCGAAAGCCGCCTGCTGGACGTACCGCAGGCGGTCAACGTGGTGCCGAGCCAGGTGATTGCCGACCGCGCGGTACGCAATATTGACGAAGCCCTGTATAACGTCAGCGGCATTACCCAATCCAACACGCTCGGCGGCACCCAGGATGCGCTGATCAAGCGCGGCTTTGGCGACAACCGCGACGGTTCCCTGTTTCGCGACGGCGTGCGCTCCATCCAGGCCCGCAACTTCACCCCGACCAGCGAGCGCGTGGAAGTGCTGAAAGGCCCGGCCTCCATGCTGTACGGCATGGGCGAACCCGGCGGCGTGATCAATATCATCAGCAAAAAACCGCAGCTGGTGCAAAAAACGCATATCGAAGGCTGGGGCAGCAGCTTTGACGGCGGCGGCGGCCAGTTGGACGTGACCGGACCGCTGGGCGCCTCCGGGCTGGCTTACCGTATGGTGGTCGATCACGATGAAACCGACTACTGGCGCAACTTCGGCCGCAACCGGCAAACCACCATCGCCCCGTCGCTGATGTGGTACGGGGAAGAGACCACGGTGCGGGTGGCCTACGAGCATATGGAATACCTGACGCCGTTCGATCGCGGCACCATTATCGACCCCAACAGCGGCAAGCCGGTGAATACCCCGCGCGAACGCCGTTTCGACGAGCATTACAACGCCACCCGCGGCGATCAGGACAGCATCACCCTACAGGCGGAGCGCAACTTGGGCGATCGCTGGAAAAGCAGCCTGACCTACTCCTATAACCGCAACCGCTATAGCGACAATCAGGCGCGGGCGATGAGCTACGATGCCGATACGGGCATATTGACCCGGCGCCCGGACGCCACCGGCTACGCCCATGCGCAAACCCAGGTGGTGCAGCTTACGTTTAACGGGGATATCGACTGGGGACGGGTCAATCACCAGCTGCTGCTCGGCTTTGACCATGAGGCCGACCGCACCTTCCGCGGCGATATGATCCGCGGGACCAACAACAGAACGGACTTTACTATTTACCAGCCGGTATACGGTCAGCTGGCGGCATCCACCAATGTCATCGCCTCGGACAGCGATCAGCGGGAAAATATCGACAGCAGCGGCTTCTTTATACAGGACGTCATTCGCCTGAACGATCGCTGGCAGCTGCTGGGCGGAGTGCGTTACGACAGCTTCGACGTGATGGCCGGCAAAGGCCGCCCGTTCGTCACCCGTACCGATAGCTCCTATAACCGCGCGGTGCCGCGCGCCGGCGTTATTTACAGCCTGACGCCCTATTCTTCGCTTTATGCCAGCTACAGCGAGTCGTTTAAACCCAATTCGTCGATCGCCAGCCAAATCGGCGCGCTGCCGCCGGAAATCGGCACCGCCTATGAAGTGGGCGCCAAGCTGGATCTGCCCAATCGGATCACCGCCAACGTGGCGCTGTTCGATATTGAAAAACGCAATGTGATGGTCAGCGAAACCATTAACGGCGAAACGGTGACCCGCACCGCCGGCAAAGTGCGCTCGCAGGGCATCGAGCTGGATCTGGCCGGCAAGCTGACGGATTCCCTCAGCCTGATCGGCTCCTACGCCTGGACCGATGCCCGCGTTACCGCCGACCCGGAAAATAACGGCAATGAAATGGCCAACGCCGCGCGTCATACCGCCTCGCTGTTTCTGACCCAGGATTTCGGCGACACCGGCATTCACGCCGGCGATAACCTGCGCGCCGGCGCCGGGGCGCGCTACGTCGGCCGCCGCGCCGGCGATACGGCGAACAGCTTCTATCTGGATGACTACACGGTGGCGGATGCGTTCGTGGCTTACAGCCTGCCGCTTAACGGCTACCAGGTGAAGTGGCAGCTTAATATCAAGAACCTGTTCGATAAAACCTATTACCCCTCCAGCGGCGGTCAGTATCGCGTCGCCATTGGCGAACCGCGCCAGTTTGTGCTGCGCGCCAGCGTGGATTTCTAGTTCCCGTCAACGGGCCGGTATCGCCGGCCCGTTGATGTCACCCGGCGAATTGCCGGAACAGCGCCTTGCCGCGCAGCAACCGCAGCCCCAGCCAGCCGCCGCATAGCGATAACAACAGCGCCGCCGCCAACGGCAAGATCAGCCACATCGCCAGATTCGGCTGCCACGGGAAATTAAACACCTGGCTCTGCAACAGCCACAGCGCCGCTTCCGCGCCGATAGCGGCCGCTGCCCCCGCCACCAGCCCCAGTACGGCGAACTCGCACCACAGCGTGGTGCGCAACAGGCGCAGCCCGGCGCCCAGGGTGCGGTATACCATCAGCTCCTGCCGACGCTGACGCATCCCCACCTGGATTTGCGCCAGCAGCAGCAATACGCCGCAGAACAGCACCAGGATCACCATAATTTCCAGCGCCCGGCTCACCTGCTGCAATACCTGCCCCACCTGACGCAGAATGCTGCCCACATCCATCACGCTCAGCGTCGGGAACTGGCGGTTTAGCTGGACGACCATCTGCTCGTCGCCATCGTGGCGGAAGCTGGTCAGCCACGACTGCGGCTGGCTGTCCAGCGCGCCGCGAGGAAAGATAAAGAAAAAGTTCGGGCGCAGGCTTTCCCAATCCACCTGGCGCAGGCTGGTGACCCGGGCGCTGAACGGCTGCGTGTCGCCGGTAAAGGTCAGCGTATCGCCGATTTTAATCCCCATCTCTTTTGCTTCTTCCGCCTCCATCGAGACTTCGCCGGCTTTCGGCGCTTCCCCCTCGACCAGCACGTTGTGATCCGGTATCCCGTGCATCCAGGTCAGATTCAGCTCGCGGTTTACCGTGTTGCCGCCCGGATCGTCCTCATGAATCACTTCCGTCGCCGCCTGCTGATTAATTTCCGTCAGACGGGCGCGAATAATGGGATAGAACAGCTCCGGTTTAACCTGGTGCCGCTCAAGAAAGGTTTTCACCTGCGGCACCTGCTCCGCGGTGATATTCAACAGAAAATAGTTGGGACTGTCCGGCGGCAGCTGCCGTTGCCAGCGCTCCAGCAAATCGCCGCGCATCACCAGCAGCAGGGCAAGCAGCATAAACGACAGCGAAAACGCCGCCAGTTGGCTGAGCGTCGACCACGGCTGACGCAGCAGGCGGTTAATCGCCAGCCGCATCGCCAGTTGCTTAACCGTTAAACGGCGCAGCAGCAGCAACCCGCCCCAGCCAATCACCCCCAGTAACAACGACAGCACCGCCATGCCGCCCAGCAGCGACCACAGCAGGGAGCTGCCGCCGGACAGCACGGCAAGCAGCCCCACCACAATCGCCAGCACCGCCGGCAGGTAGTAACGCAGCGGCCAGACATTGGCCGTCACATCCTGACGCAGTACGCGCAGCGGCTGCGTCGCCAGCAGTAAACGATAGGGGCGCAGCCCCACCAGTAATGAAATCAGCAGCAGCGATCCCAGCGCCCATACCCAGGGCCACAGCCCGGCGGCCGGCAGCGTCGCCGGCAGAACCGGCGCCAGCATTTTCATCAGCACCGCCTCAAAGCCCAGACCGGCCAGACCGCCGCACAGCGCCGCCAGCCCCAGCACCGACAGCCACTGCCCGACGATCAGCCGTCGCAGCGCCCGTCGCCCGGCGCCCAGCGTTTTCAGCACCGCGACCAAATCATAGCGGCTGCGGCAATAGTGCCCCATGGCGACGGCCACCGCGGCGATGGATAACAACAGGGTCAGCAGCGCGGACAGCAGCAGAAATTGCTGCGAGCGTTTCAACGACTGGCTCAGCGCCCCTTCGGAATCCTCCATGCCGTACCAGCGCTGGTCGGGCTTGAGCTGCGGCTTGATAAAATCGCCGAACGCGGTGATTTGCCGCTCGTCGCCCGCAAACATATAGCGCCAGCTAATGCGCCCGCCGGGCTGTATGGCCCCGGTCTTCTCCACGTCGGCCAGATTCATCAAAATCCGCGGCGCGGTATTAAAAGGGTTAAAACCGGAATCCGGCTCCTGAATCAGCTCGCCGTTAATCCGCAGCGAGGTATCGCCGACGTCCAGCATATCGCCGACCTTAAGCCCCAGCAGCGCCAACAGGCGCGGAGCCACCAGCACGGTTCCCTGCTCCGCCCGCAGCCCGGCCGGACGGGTCTGCAGCTCGCCGTATAGCGGATAGAGCTGGTCGGTGGCTTTTACCCTGGCCAGCTGCGGCGTATCGCCGGCAAAGGTCATGGTCATAAATGAAATCTGCCGGCTCAGCGTCAATCCCTGCTGCTGCGCCCGCTGCAGCCAGGCCTCATCCACCGGGCGCGATGCGCGCAACACCCGATCGCCGGCCAGAAAATCACGGCTTTGCTGGCTCAGCCCCTTTTCCATCCGGTCGCCGATGGTGCCTAGCGCCAGCACGCAGGCCACGGCGAGCGTTAACGCCAACCAGACAATCAATAATGAAGGAGAGCGCCATTCGCGCCAGAACCACCGCCAGATCATGCGTCCTCCCGCAGTTTGCCGTCCACCAGCCGCAGCCGCCGCTCACAGCGCGCCGCCAGCTGTTCGTCATGGGTGACCAGAATCAGCGTGGTGGCGTAATCGCGGTTGAGGGAAAACAGCAGTTCGACGATGCGCTCGCCGGTTTTGCGGTCCAGATTGCCGGTCGGCTCATCGGCGAACAGCACCTGGGGACGCCCGCTGAAGGCGCGCGCCAGCGCCACCCGCTGCTGCTCCCCGCCGGAAAGCTGCGCCGGGAGATGATGCAGGCGCTCGCCCAGCCCCAGTTGTTGCAACAGCTGCTCCGCCTGCCCGCGGCTGTGACCGTCGCTTTCGCCGCGCAGCAACGCCGGCAACTGGACGTTTTCCAGCGCGGTCAGCGTCGGCACCAGCATAAACGCCTGAAAAACAAACCCCACGTCTCTGGCGCGCAGCGCGGCGCGGCCTTCCTCGTCCAGTTTATTCAACGATTCGCCCATCAGGCTGACCTCGCCCTCGCTGCCGTCGTCCAGACCGGCGAGAATCCCCAGCAGCGTCGACTTACCCGAACCCGACTCGCCGATCAGGGCGATTGTCTGCGCGGGTTTGACAATCAGCTCAACTCCGGTAAGGATGGAAAGCCGATGTTCCCCTTGACCGACGTGCTTACTAAGATGATGAACTTCAAGAATGTTTTCCGCGGGTCCGAGATTGGTTGCCATAGCTCTCGCTGGACTGGTCTTTGCAAACATATTTTCGTCCTTTTACTTCTGGGATTATTCAGTGTACGCGCTTTGGCGGCGGATACTTTACTGATACTGGGCGATAGCCTCAGCGCGGGCTATCGCATGCCTGCCGCCAGCGCCTGGCCCGCCCTGCTGGATCAGAAATGGCAGGCGCGGCCGGACGGCGTAAAAGTCGTTAACGCCAGCATCAGCGGCGACACCGCCGGCCAAGGGCTGGCGCGTCTTCCGGCGCTGCTGCAACAGCATCAGCCGCGCTGGGTGCTGATCGAACTTGGCGGCAATGACGGGCTGCGCGGCTTTCCGCCGAACAACATAGAACAGGATCTGAGCAAAATCATCACGCTGGTCCAACAGGCGCAGGCGCAGCCGCTGCTGATGCAAATCCGCCTGCCGACCAATTACGGCCGCCGCTACAATGAGTCGTTCAGCGACGTTTATCCGCGGCTGGCGAAACAGTTCGCCATTCCTCTGGTGCCGTTCTTTATGGAGCAGGTGTATCTTAAGCCAGAGTGGATACTGGAGGACGGCATCCATCCCACCCGTGATGCCCAACCCTTTATCGCCGACTGGATGGCGCAACAGCTGGAATCCTTAGTTAACCATGAGTCTTGATAAACAGGCTCTTGAATTAGGTAAAGTTATGCAAAAAACGGTGCTGATTACCGGCTGTTCCAGCGGTATTGGTCTGATTGCGGCGCAGGATCTGCAAAAACGCGGCTACCGGGTGCTCGCCGCCTGTCGCCGCCCCGAGGACGTCGCGCGCATGGCGGAGCTGGGTCTGCAAGGGATCGAACTCGATCTGGACGACTCCGCCAGCGTTGAAAAGGCCGCCGCCGAGGTCATCGCGCTAACCGGAAATCGCCTGTACGGGCTGTTTAATAACGCCGGATACGGATTATACGGCGCGTTGCGCGATATATCGCGCCGGCAGTTGGCGCAGCAGTTTTCCAGCAACCTGTTCGGTACGCATCAGTTGACGCAACTGCTGCTGCCGGCCATGTTGCCGCACGGCGAAGGGCGTATTATTCAAACCAGCTCGGTGATGGGGCTGGTGGCGACGCCCGGACGGGGCGCCTATGCGGCCAGTAAATTCGCCCTTGAAGCCTGGTCGGATGCGCTGCGCATGGAGCTGCACGGCAGCGGTCTGCACGTCAGCCTGATCGAACCCGGCCCGTTGACCACCCGCTTTACCGCCAACGTCGACCAGACCCGGGCCGATCTGCCGGTCACCAATCCTGGCATCGCCAGACGCTTTACGCTGCCGCCGGAAGCCGTATTGCCCAAACTGCGTCATGCGCTGGAGAGTCCGCGCCCCAGGCTGCGCTATCCGGTGACGCTGGTGGCGCACGCTCTGTCCTGGCTGCGCCGTCTGCTGCCCGGACGCTGTCTGGATAATGTATTACGCACCCGTTCCTGATAATGGCTTGAAGCGACACATTCCGCCCCCATATCAAATCGAAACGGATAAGAGAGAACCCCATGCTAGAACAACAAGCAACGATTATCGATGTTAACGAGTCCAATCTCCATCAGGTGCTGGAACAGTCCGCGACGCTGCCCGTGCTGTTTTATTTCTGGTCGGAGCGCAGTCAACACTGCCAGCAACTGGAGCCGGCGCTAAATAAACTGGCGCAGGAATATGCCGGGCAATTTATTCTTGCCCGCGTGGATTGCGACGCCGAACAGCGCGTTGCGGCGCAGTTCGGCCTGCGGGCGATCCCCACAGTCTACCTGTTCCAGGACGGCCAGCCCGTCGACGGTTTTCAGGGGCCGCAGCCGGAAGAAGCCATCCGCGACCTGCTGCAGCGGGTATTGCCGAAAGCGGAAGAACTGAAGGTCGCCGAAGCTCAGCAGCTGATTCAGGAAGGCAAACTGCCGGAAGCCCTGCCGCTGCTGAAAGAAGCCTGGCAGTTGAGCCAGCAGCGCAGCGACATCGGTCTGCTGCTGGCGGAGGTGCAGATTCAGCTCAACCGCAGCGAAGACGCCGAAGCCGTGCTGGCGACCGTTCCGCTCCAGGATCAGGATACCCGCTACCACGGTCTGGTGGCACAGATTGAATTGCTGAAGCAGGCCGCCGACACGCCGGAAATCCAACAGCTGCAACAGCAGTTGGCGGACGATGCGCAGAACGCCGAACTGGCGGTACAGCTGGCGTTGCAGCTACATCAGGTCGGGCGTAATGAAGAAGCGCTTGAGCTGCTGCTCGGCTTTCTGAAGCAGGATCTCGGCGCGGCGCAGGGCAACGCCCGCAAAACGCTGCTGGATATCCTGGCTGCGCTCGGCACCGGCGACGCCCTCGCCGCCCGCTACCGCCGCCAGCTTTATTCACTGCTGTATTAATGCCTGCCAGCGCTCCCGCATACCGCCACCGGTCATCCCCGCGGCGGCGGGGATCTGCTACTGAAACCATGAGCAGCCATTGACTGATTCCCGCCTACGCGGGAATGACGGAGAGGAATGGGCATAACACAATAATCAGTCCAGCGTCTCCAGCACGGCGATCCAGCCGTGGCCGCCGTAAACCGGCCAGCCATTCAGCCAGCGGCGCAGCATATTCATGGCGAATATGGCCGTCAGTTCCTGATGTATCTTCAGACTATAGCGCGGCGCGGCGGACTGTATCGTCTGGGCAAACGTCCCTTGCGGCGTATGCAGCGCAATGGTCAGCCGCTCGTCTTCCCTGGCGCCGACCGTCAGCGCCAGCGGGGCGGCGTGACGTTTCGCCAGTTGACGGGTATCGGCCGCCAGTTGGTTCAAGTCTCGCGCGCCGGTATTTTCCGGCAACTCCCCCCCCGCCAGCGGCACCCCGGCCGCCTGTAGCCGCCAGTTCAGCAGGCCGGCGGTAAAACGCTCGCTCACCGCCAGCCGCAGCCCGCGTTCAGCCAGCCGGCGCGCCAGCTGCGCGGGCAACCCCTCGGTGCCTTCAAATAGCGTATTTTCCCCCGCCACGCTACGCACCCGTTGCCACAGTTGCTCCATCGCCGTCCGCTGCGCCGCCGGTCCCGTCAGTTTCAGCTCGATAATCGGCATCGCCGAGCGATAGCCCAGCACCACGCCCGGCGGCAGCGCCAGCCCGTCCAACTGGTTGGCGAGATCGCTTTCCGAACGGCCGAAGGTGGTTAAACGCAGACACAGCGGCGGCTGGCCGATGGAAAAGCGCTCGCGCAGACGCGGCATGATTTGCTGTTCCACCATCACCTTGAATTCGGAAGGCACGCCCGGGGTAAAAAACAGCAGGCACTTATCCAACCGCAGGGAAAAACCGCAGGCGGTGCCGACCGGGTTATCGATCATTTCCGCGCCGGCGGGGATCTGCGCCTGTTTACGATTGCTGGGCGCCATCACCCTTCCGCGCTCGGCGAAAAAGGCCTCCATGCGCGCCAGCCACTCCGCGTGCTCAACCAGTCCTTCGCCCGCCGCGGTGGCCGCCGCCAGGGCGCTGAGGTCGTCGCTGGTCGGCCCCAGCCCGCCATTGACAATCAGAACATCGGCAATCCGGCTGCGCTGGGTCATCGCGCTGACCAACGCGTCGAGATCGTCCCCCACCGTCATCCGGCTGCTCATCGGCAATCCCTGCTGAAACAGGAAGTCCGCCAGCCAGGCCGCATTGGTATCAATAATCTGACCATGCAGCACTTCATCGCCGGTACATAACATCTCGACCCTAAGCATTTTTCACTCCTGTGTAATAGCAAACGGGCGCGATCGCTCGCGCCCGTCAACACATCCGATGGCCGTGAATAGCGCCGGCTATCAGAAACTCAAACCAACGCCGATGTAGGCTGAATCCGCCAGCTTGTTGTCTGAACGGCCGCTTTCGCCGGCCAGATTGATATAGCGGTAACCCACATCCACATTGAGTATCGGCAGCGGCTGCCAGCGCACGCCGGCCTTGCCTTCAACATAGTGATCGACATGGCTGGAGAACGCGTCCGGCGAGTAGTACCCTTCGCCGTAAAGGGAGAAGTAACGGTTGATCGGCCACTGCACCCCGCCGCCCAGCGCCAGCGCATGACCGTCCGAACCCTGTTCCGGATCCAGATACAGCGCCTTGCCGCCCAGCGTTACCTTCAGCGGTCCGGCGGGAATAGTGTAGCCCAACCCGAAACCGTACACATCGTTATTGTCGCCGTGAGCATAGCTTACGTTGCCGGACAGACCAGGAACCAGCAGTCCGAAGCTGGCGTTCGCGCCCGCGTAGTCGCTCCCCGCTTCCCCGGAAATACCGATAGCATGCACGGAGGCCGTGGCAAGCAGCAAGCTTCCCGCACAGGCAATCACAAGTTTTTTCATTGTCGATTTCCCTCAAATAGTTAGTAAACGCACGTGCAAAATGTGTTGATATCGTTGCCGATTCTACCCCAATCCCGCCGCGGCTCCAGCGCGACATTATCCTAAAACGCAGCCTGTTACGCTAAATAATGCTAACCATTTCCATTCCCGACGGCTGGCGGCAGTAACGATAAGCGCCGCCTATTTGGCTAAAAACCACAAAATGAACAATAGTATTAAGAGTAAATACTCGTACTAATGCTATTACTATAAGGAAGAAATGATGAGCAAGAAAAAGCTGACGACCGTAGCGGGCGCGCCGGTTGTTGATAATAATAATATCATAACCGCCGGACGGCGCGGCCCCATGTTGATGCAGGACGTATGGTTTCTGGAAAAACTGGCGCATTTCGATCGTGAAGTGATTCCGGAACGACGGATGCACGCCAAAGGTTCCGGCGCGCACGGCACCTTCACCGTTACCCACGATATCACCCGCTATACCCGGGCAAAAATCTTCGCTGAAATCGGCAAGAAAACCGATATGTTTATCCGTTTCTCCACCGTGGCAGGGGAACGCGGCGCCGCCGACGCGGAGCGCGATATTCGCGGTTTCGCCATGAAATTCTATACCGAAGAGGGCAACTGGGATCTGGTGGGCAACAATACCCCGGTGTTCTATCTGCGCGATCCGCTGAAATTTCCCGATCTCAACCATATTGTCAAACGCGATCCGCGCACCAACCTGCGCAACCCGGTCTACAAATGGGATTTCTTCTCCCAGTTGCCGGAATCGCTGCATCAGTTGACCATTGATTTCAGCGACCGCGGATTACCCAAGTCTTTCCGCCATATTCACGGCTTCGGCAGCCATACCTATAGCTTTATCAACGCCGCAAACGAACGCTTTTGGGTAAAATTCCACTTTATCTGCCAGCAGGGCATCGAGAATCTGATGGACGACGAAGCGGAAGCGCTGGTGGGCAAAGACCGCGAGAGCTCGCAGCGCGATCTGTTCGACGCCATTGAAAACGGGGATTTCCCGCGCTGGAAGCTACAGATCCAGATTATGCCGGAAGCCGAGGCGTCGCAGGTTCCGTACAACCCGTTCGATCTGACGAAAGTCTGGCCGCACGGCGATTACCCGCTGATCGACGTCGGCTTTTTCGAACTGAACCGCAACCCGGACAACTACTTTGCCGAAGTGGAGCAGGCGGCTTTCAACCCGGCGCACGTCGTGCCCGGCGTCGGCTTTTCGCCGGATAAGATGCTGCAGGGGCGTCTATTCTCTTACGGCGACGCCGCGCGCTACCGTTTAGGGGTCAATAACCATCAGATCCCGGTTAATGCCCCCCAATGCCCGTTTCATAACTACCATCGCGACGGCGCGCTGCGCGTTGACGGCAACAGCGGCAACGGCGCCACCTATGAGCCGAATAGCTTTGGCGTATTTCAGGAGCAGCCGGACTTTAGCGAACCGCCGTTAACCATTGAAGGCGCCGCCGATCACTGGAACCACCGTGAGGATGAAGATTATTTCAGCCAGCCGCGGGCGCTGTTCAATCTGCTAAGCGAAGAAGAACACCAGCGCATGTTCCAGCGCATCGCCGGCGAACTGTCGCAGGTGCCCGAGTTTATCCAGCAGCGGCAGATCGCGCTGTTCAACAAGGTCGATCCCGCCTACGGGGCCGGGGTGGCGCAAGCGCTGGGGAAATAAGCGGACAGGCGTGAGGTTACCCCTCACGCTTTTTGTTTATCAATCTCGCTATCCACCCACTCCCTCACCTGCCGGCGGGAGATTTTAATGCCGCCGTTCTTCAATGCCGCCGGCAGATGGTAATAGGCCACCGGACGCTGGAATCCCGCCAACTGCGGCAGCAACCAATCCCGGAGCTTATCCAGCGTGGTCGAGCCGCTTATTTCAACCACCGCGACGGGGCGCTGACCGAACTCCAGGTCATCAATCGGCACCACGCAGGCTTGCTGAACATCAGGATGCGTGAGCAGCACGGACTCGATATTTTCCGGCTGAATCCCCTCGCCGCCGCTGAAGAACTGGTTATCCAGACGGCCCAGAATATGCCACTCGCCGTCGGCGAAACGCCCGCGATCGCGGGTATGAAACCAGCCCTCTTCGTCGACCAGCGGCAAAAGCCGCCCGTCGCGCCAGTAGCCCGCCGCCAGCGTCGCGCCGCGCAGCAGCACCTCTTCGCCCGCCAGACGGATTTCCCGACCTTGCAGCGGCAGCCCGACGCCCGCCCGGCCGTCGGCGCGCTTGGCGCACACCGTGGACGCCAGCTCGGTCAAACCGTATCCGCACCAGCAGCTGATGCCGCGGGTCTGGGCCTCGCGCGTTAACTCCTGCGGGATCGCCGCGCCCCCCAGCAATACCGATTTCAGCGCGGCCGGCGCCGCATCGTGCGTCAGCAGCCGCCATAGCTGGGTCGGCACCAGAGAGGCGTGAGAGCAGCCCCGCAGGGCGCGCTCCAACGGCTGATGGACGCGCACCACCACCGTCGCGCCGCAAAGCAGCCAGCGCCACAGGATGCCCTGCCCGGAAACATGAAACAGCGGCAATGAGAGCAGCCAGCTGTCGCCGGGGGCGAACGCCATCATCGCCAATACCCCCGCCGCGCTGGCCAGATGGGCGGCATAGGTATGCGCCGCCGCCTTCGGCGCGCCGCTGGAGCCGGAGGTTAACGTCAGCGTCGCCAGCCGTTCCGGCCGCCAGGGCGGCGCTTTATACGCGGCACCGCCGCGTTCGCCGGGCGCATACCGCAGGGCGACCACGCCCGACGGCCATGATTGCTCATTCAGGCATAGCCCGTAAGTCACGCCGAGCGAATCCCACAGCGCGTCGGTTAACGATGCCGGCAGTTGCGGATTCAGCGGCAACAAACGGGCGCCGCACTGCAACAGCGCCAGATAACACCACAGCATCGCCCCGCTGTTTTTGCCGCGCAGCGCCACCCCGCAGCCTGGCGTCACGCCCTGCCGCTCAAAGTCGGCCGCCAGTTGATTAATCCGCTCCGCCGTCTGCCGCCAGCTCCAGCGGACGTCGTCCTCCACCAGCGCCGCCCCCTGCGGCGCGCGTTCGGCCCAGTAATGCCAGGGCCAGTCGCTCAGGATTGCCATACCGTTTCCAGCTGTTCGGCGGTCAACAGCGGCAACCGGCTTTCCGGCCAGCCCCTGACCACCTGCGCCTGCATCAGGTCCAGCGTGTCCAGGCCGGGCACCGTGTGCGGCGTCAGCCAGTGCGCCACCCGCGCCAGTTGGGTTAACCCCAGGCTGGATTCGATGCTGGAGCTGATCACCGCGCTTAGCCCCGCCTGTTGGGCTTGCTGCGCCAGCTCCCGACAGCGCGCCAGGCTGCCGACCAGCGTCGGTTTGATCACGATGGCGCTGACGCCGGGTTCCGCTTCCACCCGGAAATCGGCCTCGCGCACGCTCTCGTCCCAGGCGATATTGATGCCGGTTTCCCGCGCGAACTCGCGGGATTCCTGACGGGTTTTGCACGGCTCTTCGAGAAAGGCGATGCGCGAACGCAACGCCGGATCCACGTAGCGGGCGAAGCCGTCGGCTTTGGCGCGCGTCCAGCTGCGGTTGGCGTCCAGCCGCAGTTGCAGGTCCGGCAAGGCTTCCAGCAGGACGTTGACGATCATGCCGTCACGCACCGCCTCGTACAGCCCGACCTTGACCTTGGCCACCTTTTCGCCCGGCATGCTCTGCAGCATGGCAAACAGTTCGTCGGGATCGCCGCTGCACAGCGGCGCCTTGCGGTAATCCGCCGCCTGCGGCAAACGCTGCTCCAGCTCGGCCTGCGCGCAGCTCAGACCGAAAGCCACCGACGGCGGAAGGTCATCCGCCAGCGGCTGTCCCGCCGCCCAGCGCCGCAGCTGTTCAAGGGCGGCCGACTCGGCCTGCGCCAGCGTTTCCGCGCTGAACTCCGGCAGCGGCGCAATCTCCCCCCAGCCCTGCCCGTCACCCTGTCGCAGGTTAACGATCAGCCCGTCGCGGGTTTTCAGGCGCTGATGGCGCAGCACCACGCCGGCCTCCATCGGCACGCTGTAGCGATAAACCTTAACCTGACGCATTACGGATTCCGTTTGAATTTACTGAAATCGGGCTGGCGTTTTTCATTAAAGGCGTTGCGCCCCTCCTGCCCTTCGTCGGTCATATAGAACAGCATGGTGGCGTTGCCAGCCAGCTCCTGCAAACCGGCCTGCCCGTCGCAGTCGGCGTTCAGCGCGGCTTTCAGGCAGCGCAGCGCCATCGGGCTGTTCTGCAGCATTTCGCGGCACCAGCGCACCGTCTCTTTTTCCAGCTCCGCCAGCGGCACCACGGTATTGACCAGCCCCATGTCCAGCGCCTGCGCCGCGTCGTACTGCCGGCACAGGAACCAGATTTCGCGCGCTTTTTTCTGGCCGACGATACGCGCCATATAAGAAGCGCCCCAGCCGCCGTCGAACGATCCGACGCGCGGACCGGTCTGGCCGAAGACGGCGTTTTCCGCCGCGATGGTCAGATCGCACATCATATGCAGCACGTGTCCGCCGCCGATGGAGTAGCCGGCCACCATCGCCACCACCGGTTTCGGACAGGTGCGGATTTGACGCTGGAAGTCCAGCACGTTCAGGTGATGCACCCCGCTGTCGTCCTGATAGCCGCCGTAATCGCCGCGCACCTTCTGATCGCCGCCGGAGCAGAAGGCCTTTTCTCCCGCCCCGGTCAGAATAATCACGCCGACGCCGTCGTCGTGACGGGCATTATCCAGCGCCTGGATCATCTCTTTCACCGTTTGCGGGCGAAAAGCATTACGCACCTGGGGACGATTGATGGTGATTTTGGCAATGCCGTCGGTAGATTTGTGATAGAGGATATCGACGAAATCGCCGCTGCAATCGTGCCATTCTACCGGGGCGTAAAGCAGTTCTTCACTGGGATAAAGCATAATAATTAATCCTTAACGGGATGCGAAAGAAAAGAAAGTATCCGCGCGGCGTACTCCGCCGGATTGGCCTGATGCGCATTATGGCCGGCCCGCGCCACGCTCAGTAACGGCAAATTATACTGCGCCGCCAGCGCCTGAAACTTGGCGTCGTCGGCGCCGCACAGATAAGCAAAGGGAAAAGCCAGCCGTCGCAGCTTCTCCCCCAGCCAGGGCTGCCGCCCCAGCGAGGTGGCTTCCAGCATATCCGCCACCGCGGGGCCGTGATTGCGGCTGCGCCGGGCAACCAGGCCGGCGCGCTGCGCGGCGTTTAAATCCGCGAATACCGCCTGCCGATACCAGTCGTTCAATACCGCCGCTAGCGGTTCATGGCGCAAGCGCCGCGCCCAGCCGGCGTCGTGCAACAGGCGCTGTTCACGCAAGCGGGGCTGGGCCAACCCCGGATTGCCGCCCTCCGCCAGCAGCCCCCGCATGCCGCGGGGCTGCCCGCAGCAGGCATGATACATGGCGATGCGGCCGCCCAGCGAGTACCCCAGCAGCCAATACTCCTCAATGCCCTGTTGGCGCAGCGTGGCGCTCAACAGTTCGCTGACCTGGGCGAAACCGCCGGGCGTAACGCCGAGGGAGCCGCCATGCCCCGGCAAGTCCACCAGCAGCAAGGGCCATTGGTTGAAAAAAGGCGCTATCGGCTGCCAGTCCTCGCCGCTGCCTAACAGGCCGTGCAGGCACACCAGCCACGGCCGAGGGGGGGAGCCTTCGGCCGGGGTTATTTTCCGGCAGTGCAGCATTACCACGTCGCCGCCTGCGCCACCAGGGCGCTCAGCGTTTCCGCCCCATCCTTCGGCGGCACCACCACCTCCAGCAGAGTGACGCCGCCCTGCGCCCAGCAGCGGGCGACGGCATCGCTTATCTGCCGCCAGCTGTCGGCGCGTACGTAGTCAAGGCCGAACATCGCCGCCGCATGGCCGAACTCCACATTTTGCGGCATACAGTAAAACGCTTCCCGCTGCCGTGGCGGCGTCGGCAACAGGGAAAAGATCTGTCCGCCGTTATTGTTGACCACGATCAGCACCAGCGGCGCCGGCGCCTGGCGCAGCAGCGCCAGCGCATTAAGATCGTACAGCGCGGAGAGATCGCCCACGATCCCCAGCGTCGCCCTGCCATTGCCGCGCTGAACGCCGGCCAGGGTGGAGATCAGCCCGTCGATGCCGCTGGCGCCCCGGTTGCCGTACACCGGATATTGTTGCGGCAGCTGCGCCAGCGCGTCAATCAGCCGCACCACCAGGCTGTTGCCGACGAACAGCTGGCCGTCCGGCGGCAGCAGTTCCGGCAGCCGTTGCGCCAATTGCGCCTCGCCAAAACGCGCAGCCAGATGGGCCCTAACCTGCTGCTGGGCATGACGGGCTATCGCCGTCAGATCGTCGGCCCAGGGGGTTTGCGTCAGCGGAGGATGCGCGGCGAGCCAGTCGCCGATGTCGGCGATCAGACGGCGGCCGCGATGCTGCGCCGGATCCAGCCGGCCGGGCAGCGCATCCACCAGCCAGAACGACTGCGGCCGGCATGTTTCCTGCCACTGCAACAGCCGTTTTCCGGTCAGGCAGCCGCCGAACTGCACCACGATTTCCGCCCGATCGAGCCGCTCCAGCGCCGCGGGATTCGCCAGCCAGATATCCGCACAGGGTAACGGCTGACCGCTTTGCGACAGCACATCGCCGATCAGCGGCCAGCCAAGGGCGCTCGCCCACCGCGCGATCTGCGCCCCCTGCTGCGGGCCGACCTGTCCGACAATGACGACGCCGCGCTTGCGCCGCCATTCATCCCAGTCGGGCTGCAGCGCCAAGGTCGTCTGGCGCATTTCACGCAGCCAGGGTTCGCGGTTGCGCCACCAGTCGCCCAGCGCCGTCAGCCAGTCGCGGTAGGCGGCTTCGTCGTCAGCGCCGTATAGGGGTTCCGCAAACGGGCAATTGATATGCAGTACGCCGTGCGTCAGCTGAGCCATGGCGCTATCCAGCGTCGAAACCAGCCAGCGGGCCGGAATATCCGCCGTGGGCCGCGGCAGATTCAGCGCCAGCGCCGGGTGGGAGGCATACAGGCCGTGCTGGCGAATGGCCTGATTGGCGCCGCAGTCAATCAATTCGGGAGGACGGTCGGCCGTCAGCACGATCAGCCGCTCGCCGGTCAGCCCCGCTTCCACGATAGCCGGATAAAGATTCGCCGCCGCCGTGCCGGAGGTCACCACCACCGCCACCGGTTCAGCGGCGGCCTTTGCCAACCCCAGGGCCAGATGCCCCAATCCCCGCTCGTCAAAATGGGTATGGCAAATCAGCGCACCGTGCTCGGCCGCCGCCAGCGTCAGCGGAGTGGAACGGGAGCCCGGCGCGATGCAGATATGGCGCACGCCGTGGCGGGTTAGCGCTTCAAGCAACAACTCGGCCCAGCGGCGATTAAATACACTTGTCGACATTATGTACTCAGCAATTCAGGTTGCGGGTTATCCCCGTCATATTTCAAGCTGCGGGGCGTTGGCTTTCCCGCAGTTCGAATTATTCAGGGCATATGGCAATAATTATAATTTTTTCCATTCGGCCGACTTTGATATAAACCGGCGCCGGACACAACAAACATAAAACAGAACTATGATATATCGTCCTCTAACAGGGATTTTAACCCGGCGGCCTTGTTTTCCAGCTCCAGCCATTCTTGTTGCGCATCGGAACCCGCCACAATGCCGGCGCCGGCATACGGCGTTAAAATAGTGTCGCTGATTTCAGCCGAACGAATTGATAAACGCCGCCGTCTCCTGATGTAAAGTACGGGATTATACGGGAAAAAAAGGCGCCGTGGGTGAGAGGTTACGCCGCTTGAAAAAGGCCATCCGTCGCTTATTTTTTAGCCGGCCCGCGTTAACTTATCCGATAATCCCTCCATCAGCCGGCTTACGATCACGAATCCTTCGATTCAGCCCCCCAATTATGGTAGAAAGAAGCCCTTATTGCGTCCATTGGGTATCCGTCGTTCAGGCTATGAGTACCACACTGCATTCCGAAACATCCTGCATCCGGCAGGAACAGCCGGGCAAAAAGGCTCAGGCCGCCACGCGCAGCGCTTTTTTTATCGCCGGTTTCGCCATGGCTTCTTGGGCGCCGCTGGTGCCTTTCGTCAAAAACCGTCTGGCGATCAATGACGGCTCGCTGGGAATGCTGTTGCTTTCTCTCGGCATCGGTTCGCTGCTGGCGATGCCGCTCAGCGGATGGTTAACCGGCAAGCTGGGATGCCGGACGGTCATATTACTGGCCGGCGCCGTACTCTGCCTGGTGCTGCCGATGCTGACGCAGGCGGACAGGCTGCCGCTGATGGCGATCGCGCTGCTTTTTTTCGGCGCGGCCATTGGCATGATTGACGTCTCCATGAATATTCAGGCGGTGATTGTCGAACAGGCCAGCGGCCGGGCGATGATGTCCGGTTTTCACGGATTTTTCAGTATTGGCGGGATAGCCGGCGCCGGCGGCGTCAGCGCGCTGCTGTGGCTGGGGCTGTCTCCCGCGGCGGCGATGCTGATCGTGGTGGCGCTGCTTGCGGCGTTACTGTCGCAGGCGCAGCGCCATCTGCTGCGCGCCGCCAATCAGGGCGATAGCGGTCCGTTATTCGCCATCCCCCGCGGCTGGGTGATGTTTATCGGCCTGCTGTGCTTCATTATGTTTCTGGCCGAGGGCGCGATACTGGACTGGAGCGCGCTGTTTTTAACCGTGGAGCGCAGTCTGGACGGCGCCCAGGCCGGCATTGGCTACGCCGCTTTTTCCGTCGCCATGGCGCTGGGCAGGCTTAACGGCGATCGCGTCGTCAATGCGCTGGGGCGCTATGCCGTGCTTACCGGCGGCAGCCTGTGCGCGGCGTGCGGATTGCTGTTGGCCGTCGGCATCGACAACGCGGCGACCGCTATTCTGGGTTTCGTCATGGTGGGGATCGGCGCCTCAAACGTGGTGCCTATCCTGTTCACCGCGGCGGGCAATCAGCAAGTCATGCCGGCGAATCTGGCTATCGCCGCTATTACCACCGTCGGTTACGCGGGTATTCTGTCGGGGCCGGCGCTGCTGGGCTTTATCGCGCAGGCCAGCAGCCTGGGCGTCGCCTTCGGATGCGTCGCGCTGTTATTGTTGCTCGTCGGCGTCAGCGCGCGCGCCGTTATCCGTTAATCAGGAGCGTAAATTCAATGCCGGCAACCATCATGCGTTATTTTGCTCTGTTCATCGTGCTGCTGCTCCTGCTTACCGGCACCTTCGGCTACAACTACCTCAGTAGCTGGCTGACGGAGAAAAAATATGCCTTGACGGATATTGCCCAGGGGATACAAAAGCGCATCGATACCTATCGCTTTTTTACCTATCAGATTTACGGCAACCTGAACGGCGATACTCCCGCCAGCGATGATAATATCAACGCCATCAATCTGATGCCGAATGTCTTTTACGTGGCGAAAAGCGGCCAGGTCACCGACGCGCTGATATTCGGCCAGCACGATCAAGCCACCCTGAACGCCGTCTACCGCATATCGTACTATCTGGACATTCTGTGGGGCGCGGAAAACGATGTCTATTCCATGTACTATCTTAACGGCATCGATAACAGCCTGACGATGATTTCAACCCAGACCCTGAAAGACATCTCGTCCCAGTTCCGCGGCAGCTATATCAGCGCCATTGCGGAAGCGCGCCGCACGGAGATGCTGCAGCAGGCCAATATACTGGACGAGCGCGAAAGTTTTTCGCCTCTGCGCAAACTGCGGTTCTATAACGATTATTATTTCACCCTGCGTACCACATTCAATCAGCCCGGCCACCTGGCGACCATTATTGCCTTCGACTTACCCATCAACGATCTGATCCCGGCCAATATGCCGCGCGAAAATTTCGTCCTGCGCCAGGACACGCCGGCCGCGTATGACGCCAATAGCGGCAATGAAGATAGCGCGCAGATCCAGTTGAACGGCTCGCTGCTCGAGATATCCGCGCTGCTGGTTAATGCGCCGGTAAAAATCGTTTTCCAGATTCCGGTAAAAGTGCTGGCCGTCGATATGCTGCATAATAATATCTGGCTGCTGTTGCTGACGCTGGTATTACTGATACTCTCCCTTGCCGGCTTTTATCTTTTCCGTCAGAAATACGCTCACCCCAGCGAAGATTTATCACAACTGCTGAGTAAGCGGTTGGATATCTATAATGAAACGCTCGGCCGCATTCCGCTGGGCGTACTGATTTATGACTTCAGCAGCAATAAGGTTATTGTGCAGAACGCGCTGGCGGAAAATTTGCTGCCCCATCTCAGCCTGCAAAAAATCACCAATATGGCCGATGAACATCAGGGCGTTGTTCAGGTTACGGTGAATAACGAAATGTATGAAATACGCCAGTTCCGCAGTCAATATTCCGCGGACTATTGCCTGTTTCTGCTGCGTGAGCAGGATAAAGAGATTCTGGTGAATAAAAAACTCCAGCTGGCGCAGCGTGAATATGAAAAAAATGTTCAGGCCAGGAAGCATCTGTTCAGAAATCTGCTCAATGAATTCAAACAGCCGCTGCTTTCGCTACGTCAAAATATACTTTCCCTGCGCCGCGGCGATGATATTGCCGAACGGCGGCAGATCGTTCGGCAACTGCTGACCGATGCGGGCAACGCCATTGATCTGCTGGAGAATATCGCGCTGCAGGAAAAGCTGGAGACGCAGGAATGGCAGCTCGCCCATGAGAGCTTTTCTCCGCTGACGATGGTCGACGGCCTATTGCTGGAATTACTGCCGAAGATTAATCAAAAAGGGCTTTCCCTGTTTAATCACTACAAGCTGGATATTAATCAAACCTATTTGGGTGATGGCGAACTGCTGAGAAAAATAGTGTCGCTGCTGCTGAATTACGCCATTACCAATACCGACTACGGCAAGATTACGCTTTCCATCGATCGTGATGCCAATGCGCCGGAAAAGCTGGTGATACAAATCAGCGATACCGGCGCCGGTATTCCGGGCATCGAACAGGATAATCTTAACTACCCGTTCTTACATCCGGCAAGCGCGGATCGTTTCAGTCAAAATTCAGGATTGACCCTATTCCTGTGTAATCAACTGTGCAATAAACTGGGCGGCAAGCTGCATATCCACAGTAAAACTGGGCTTGGCACACACTATACCCTGACGGTAAGACTGGAGCCCGAAGCCCTGCCGGCCGAGGAAGAGAAACTGCTGGACGGCATCAACGTATTGCTGGATATCACCTCAAACGAAGTACAGCATATCGTCAGCCATCTGCTGACCGGCTGGGGAGCCAACTATCTGCTGGTCGACGATCGCCAGGTTAATCAGCAAGCCGATCTGTGCATCACCGACGATGCGCAAAGGAGCGCGGATTATTCCATCTTGCTCAGCGGCGACGATACCGCGGTCGTTGCGCTGGGGCCCCATCGGCTGCGGGTGAACTATAATATCAGCCAGCTACTTCTGGAGGCGCTGCTTAAGCTGATTGAGCAGCAGTTGGAAACGCCGGCGGATACGCCGCCGACGGAAGAGAGTCATGATGCAGCGTTTTACGCCCGGCAATTGGCGTCAGGCGATTATTTTTCGCTGTTTGTCGAGACAGTACCGGATGATTTAAAGAGGCTGTATACTGAGGCGCAAGAGGCTGATTTTTTGTCACTTGCGCAAACGGCACATCGGCTGAAAGGCGTATTTGCCATGTTAAACCTGCATCCCGGCAAACAGCTATGTGAGCAGCTTGAACAGCATATTACCGCGCACGATAGTGTACAGATAGAAAATAACCTTCATGAAATTGGAGGATTCGTCGGTGCATTACTACAGCAAGGTAGCCAACATATGAGTAACCAAAACGATGAGTAACCTAAACGTAATTATTGCCGATGACCATCCTATTGTTCTTTTTGGCATCAGAAAGTCGCTTGAACAAATTGAATGGGTTAACGTGGTGGGTGAATTTGAAGACTCTACCGCCTTGATCAATAACCTGCCGAAACTGGACGCCAACGTTTTAATTACCGATTTGTCCATGCCGGGAGATAAATACGGCGATGGAATTACTTTAATTAAATATATTAAACGTCACTTTCCGCACCTCTCCATTATTGTTCTGACCATGAACAATAACCCGGCCATTCTGAGCGCCGTGCTGGATTTGGATATTGAAGGCATTGTGCTGAAACAGGGCGCGCCGACCGATCTGCCCAAGGCGCTGGCGGCGCTGCAGAAAGGCAAGAAGTTTACCCCGGACAGCGTCCTCAAGGTATTGGAAAAAATCAGCGCCGGCGGTTACGGCGACAAACGCCTGTCGCCGAAAGAGAGCGAAGTGTTGCGCTTATTCGCCGAAGGTTTTCTGGTAACCGAAATCGCCAAGAAACTGAACCGCAGTATTAAAACCATCAGCAGCCAGAAAAAATCGGCGATGACCAAACTGGGCGTGGATAACGACATTGCGCTGCTGAACTACCTCTCTTCCGTTAACGGCAACGCCACCCATACGGAAAAAGAGTAATCTCCCGCGCTGTTCATGCCCGCGACATACGCGGGCATTATTTCCTATCCTTGACGGCGGTTCAGGTTTCCGGCGACGCCGACGCTTCCCGCGCCTGGCGCACCACGTTGCTGTAGTAAAACAGCGTCTGCTGCAGGGTATCCAGCGTCACCGGCTTGGAGAGACAATTATCCATGCCCGACTGTAAACAGCGCTGCCTCTCTTCCGCCAGCGCATTCGCCGTAACGCCGATCACCGGGAAAGTCCGCTTTAATTCGCGTAGGCGTTGCGTTAAGCGGTAACCGTCCATATTCGGCATATTGACGTCCGTCAGCACAATATCAACGGTGTTTTTACTTAATACGCTTAACGCATCGACGCCATCATTCGCCGTAAGCGCCATATATCCCAGCGATCCGAGCTGGTCCGCCAGCAAACGGCGGTTGATCGGATGGTCGTCCACCACCAGAATCATGATATCGCCATTCTCGATACGGCCATAGTTGGTCAACGGCGACGACAGCGCGGAATGCGATGCGTCGCTCGCCTCCGGAAGGTAAATTTTCTCCAGTAAATCAGGCAAATATTGTGGCGTCGAAGTACTGTGCAACCAGCGGCCGGGGCTGACTTCCTGCGCCGAGCCGGTATGTGCGCCGCTCATCACGATATGCGCCCGCGCCTCGAACGTCTGCGCAGGCGTATAATCGCTGATGATCACATCATCAGCGCCGATCGTCTGGCGCTGATAGCGACAGGCCTGCACCCCGTGCGCCTGTAAAAAAGCCAGCAGATAGGACTCCAGCCGGACATTGCGCACCATCAGCCAGCACATTTTTCCCTGCAAAGCGTCGTTAATCGCCACCGAAACATAGCGCGCCTTATAGAGGGGGATCCGGACGCCAAACTGGCTGCCCAGCCCCGGCTCCGACTCGATGGTAATATCGCCGTCCATCAGGTTGACCAGCTTCTCGCAGATGGCCAGCCCCAGCCCGGTTCCCTGAAAATGACGCTGCACGCCGCTCCCCGCCTGAAAAAAGGGATCAAACAATTTCATGGTTTCACGGGCCGGGATCCCCATACCGGTATCGCGCACCAGAAACTCCAGATAGCCGTCGCGACAGCCCACCTGGAAAATAATGCATCCGGTATCGGTAAATTTGATGGCGTTGCTCAACAGATTGGAGAGCACCTGCTGTAAACGCACCGGGTCGCCGGACAGGCTCACCGGCACATTCGGGTCGATAAAGCAGTACAGCGACAGGCGTTTTTTCACCACCAGCGGCAAATAGTTGCTGGTGATATGGCTGATAACCTCATGCGGCGCGAAATCACAGGGCTCGATTTTCAGCTGCTCCGATTCAATCTTGGAAAAGTCGAGGATATCGCTGATGATTTTCAGCAGCAGCGAGGATGAATTATTCATCGCCGCCACCAGACGGTTCGCATCCTTGGGCAGCGCCTTGGTTTGCAATAAGTCCAGGTTACCGATAATGCCATACAGCGGCGTGCGCAATTCGTGGCTCACCGTGGCCAGAAACATCGATTTGGACTGGCTCGCCTGCTCCGCGGCGTTGGCCATCTCCTGTAGCGACTCTTCCATTTTGACCCGGGCGCTGACGTCCAGCAGCACGCAAATCGCTACATTCTCATTACGATAGCGGGAGTGAACAAAGCTGATTTGCAGGTGATCGTTCCTGCTGGTCATCACATCGACGAATTTGGATTGCTGCTCGCAGATAATACGGGTAATACGCAGACGATCCTCATGGGTAAGCAGATTAAGATAATTATGCGCCAGCTCATTGCTGAGAATATTCGTGCCGTCATTAATCCGCAGAATACAAATCCCCACCGGGGCGGATGCCACGATTTTGCGGTTGAACTGTTCGTTTTCTTCTAATTGAAACGCATTGACTTCGGCGGGCAACAGCATCTTGCGCTCAAAAATCCACGCCAGCACAAACAGCAAGATGGCCGACAGCGCGTTGAGCAGCGCCATATTCATTATCAGCCCGCCGATATGGGACAGTAGCACCTTTAGCGGCAGCGAATAAATAATGCTGAACGCGGTGGGCGGCAGGTTTTTTTTCAGAATAATTTCATCATAGCCGTTCACATAGCCAAAGTAATTATGCTCTATCGGATAGCTGTTCACCGAAGAGGCGTGGCGCCCGGCCCCTTCGGAAAACTGCAAAACGGTCTGGTTATACTGATTGAGCAGCTTGGCGTTTATCGGGAATTTTCCCAGGGTCACGAAGTCATCGAGGCGGATGGTCTGTTCAATCCCCATGATCACTTCCAGCTTATTATCGACATAAATCGGCGTCAGCGCGTAGAGATAACCGACGTCCGGAATTGAGGCCGGGGTAATCCAGTAGACGGTTTCGTCCCGCGCCACCGACTGGATGGTATTTTTCTGCTCCAGAAAACGATCCTGCACGTTTTTCAGCAGGTTATCACGGTCGAGCGCCTGATTGCGGATGCCGAAATCAACCATACAGCGTCGATCGCCGCCGACGAAAAAGACCCGGTTAAGATCGTACACCGCGGAAAAGTTTTCGCGCCAGCCATTAAAAAAATCATTCAACGACGCCAGGGGATCGTTATTTTCACCCTCATTAACCGAACAATTCGCTCCCGGCGATAACGGATAAATAGGTAACGCCGCATCTTCGCTCGTCCGCCGGGGCTGATTGCCCTCGACGTTTATCAGGCGGTTGGCGGCTAAATATTTAAGCTCGCGCACAATATCGGCCGCATGGCGAATATATCCCTGAGACTGATCGAAGCTCAGATTGTATTCCTGCCGCAGTTCCGACTCTTTTTCATTCAGCGCCTTACTGATATAAAAAAGCGATATCAGCGCGCCAAGCACCCACAGCATAGTCGCCAGCACCCGAAATAAATAACGGGAAACTTTTAATGTCGTATGGAACGAGGCCAAATATTTCAAGTGGATACCATTGCATTGTGAAAGAAGTAATGCCCCGCGGGACCTGCCGATACACTACCGATACCGCATAAAAAAAGCCAGCGCATCACGCGCCGGCTCAGTGTCGTCATCCCCGCCAGAGCGGGGAGCCGCGATCAACAACCCGATACCCCGGATTATTCATCATCTTCCACGATGTCGTCATCGGTATCGATATCGTCGGCGACGTCTTCGTCTTCGGCAATTTCACCTTCGACTTTCACCACGTCATCCAACTCTTCATCTTCCACCGGTTCGGCGACACGTTGCAGACCGACCACGTTCTCATCCTCCGCCGTGCGGATCAGCGTAACGCCCTGAGTATTACGCCCGACGATACTGACTTCGGAAACGCGGGTACGAACCAGCGTGCCGGCATCGGTAATCATCATGATCTGGTCGGCGGTATCCACCTGTACCGCGCCGACAACGTTGCCGTTGCGCTCGCTCACCTTGATGGAGATAACCCCCTTGGTGGCGCGGGATTTGGTCGGATACTCGCTGACGGCGGTGCGCTTGCCGAAGCCGTTCTGCGTCACCGTCAGGATGTCGCCGTCGCCGCGTGGAATAATCAGCGACACCACGCGGTCCTCGCCCTGCAGATTGATGCCGCGCACCCCGGTGGCCGTACGGCCCATGGAACGAACCGCCCCTTCGGAGAAGCGCACCACCTTGCCGTGCGCCGAGAACAGCATCACTTCGTTGCCGCCGTCGGTCAGATCCACGCCGATCAGTTCATCGCCGTCGTTCAGATTAACGGCGATAATACCGGCGCTGCGCGGACGGCTGAATTCGGTCAGCGCGGTTTTCTTCACCGTACCGCTGGCGGTGGCCATAAACACATGGCGCCCTTCTTCATATTCCCGCACCGGCAGGATCGCCGTGATACGCTCGTTCGGCTCCAGCGGCAGCAGGTTGACGATGGGCCGGCCGCGCGCTCCGCGACTGGCTTCCGGCAGCTGATAAACCTTCATCCAGTACAGGCGGCCGCGGCTGGAGAAGCACAGGATGGTATCGTGGGTATTGGCGACCAGCAGACGATCGATAAAATCCTCTTCCTTGATGCGCGCTGCGGATTTACCGCGTCCGCCGCGACGCTGGGCCTCATAGTCGCTCAACGGCTGATACTTGACGTAACCCTGATGCGACAAGGTCACCACCACGTCTTCCTGACAGATCAGGTCTTCAATATTGATGTCGGCGGTATTGTGGGTGATCTCGGTGCGGCGTTCGTCGCTGTATTGATCCCTGATGGCTTCCAGCTCTTCGCGGATCACTTCCATCAGCCGTTCCGGGCTTGCCAGGATATACAGCAGCTCGGCAATCTGCGCCAGCAGCTCTTTATATTCGTCCAGCAGCTTTTCATGTTCCAGGCCGGTCAGTTTCTGCAAACGCAGATCCAGAATCGCCTGCGCCTGCTGTTCGGTCAGATAATAGCGGCCGTCGCGGATGCCGAACTCCGGCTCCAGCCATTCAGGGCGCGCGGCATCGTCGCCGGCACGCTCCAGCATCGCCGCAACCGTACCCAGTTCCCAGGACTCAGCGATCAATCCGGCTTTTGCTTCCGCCGGTGACTGCGCGCGGCGGATCAGTTCGATAATCGGATCGATATTCGCCAGCGCAATCGCCAGCCCTTCCAGAATGTGCGCCCGGTCGCGGGCTTTGCGCAGTTCGAAAATAGTCCGGCGGGTGACCACTTCGCGGCGATGGCGGATAAAGGCGGAAAGAATATCTTTCAGCGGCATGATCTTCGGCTGGCCCTGATGCAGCGCCACCATATTGATGCCGAAAGAGGTTTGCAACTGGGTCTGGGAATACAGATTGTTCAGCACCACCTCGCCCACCGCATCGCGCTTGATCTCGATAACGATGCGCATACCGTCTTTATCGGACTCGTCGCGCAGCGCGCTGATGCCCTCAATACGCTTGTCTTTAACCAGTTCGGCAATTTTTTCAATCAGGCGCGCTTTGTTCACCTGATACGGAATTTCATGCACGATGATGGTTTCACGCCCGGTTTTGGCGTCGGCCTCCACTTCGGCGCGCGCGCGAATATAAATCTTGCCGCGTCCGGTACGGTAGGCTTCCTCGATACCGCGTTTGCCATTGATAATGGCGGCGGTCGGGAAGTCCGGCCCTGTAATGTGCTCCATCAAGCCTTCAAGGCTGATGTTTTCGTCGTCGATATAGGCCAGACAGCCGTTCACCACTTCCGTCAGGTTATGAGGCGGAATATTGGTCGCCATCCCGACCGCGATACCGGAAGACCCGTTAACCAGCAGGTTGGGTATACGGGTCGGCATAACGTCGGGAATCTGCTCCGTGCCGTCATAGTTCGGCACAAAATCAACGGTGTCTTTTTCCAGATCGGCCAACAGTTCATGGGCGATTTTCGCCATGCGGACTTCGGTATAACGCATCGCCGCGGCGGAGTCGCCGTCAACCGAACCAAAGTTGCCCTGTCCGTCGACCAGCATATAGCGCAGCGAGAAAGGCTGCGCCATACGCACAATAGTATCGTATACCGCGGTATCGCCATGCGGGTGATATTTACCGATCACGTCCCCGACCACGCGGGCTGATTTTTTATACGGTTTGTTCCAGTCGTTGCCCAATACGCTCATCGCGTACAGTACGCGGCGGTGTACCGGTTTTAGTCCATCACGAACATCTGGTAACGCACGCCCGACAATAACGGACATGGCATAGTCCAGATACGAGCTTTTCAGCTCTTCTTCAATGTTGACCGGTGTGATTTCTCTGGCAAGGTCGCTCATGGAGCCGCTATCCCTCTATTTATGCATCTACCCGAGTTCAAAAGGTGAAAAAGTATATCACAAAGCGCGGTTTTGGGGGAAACTCCCCGCCGCCTGATAAAGGGGATGCGTTTTAGGCGCGGAGCGGGAAATTCGATGACGGCTACAACATTACCGGCGCTGACGATATACTCGCGGAAGATGAAAATAACCAAAGGTCGTAATTGCAGATGAATGCAGAAAATCAAACCCCGAACGTCGACCAGCAGGAAATTGCCAAATTTGAAGCCATTGCTTCACGCTGGTGGGATCTGGAGGGGGAATTCAAACCGTTACACCGCATCAACCCGCTGCGGCTGGGCTATATCGCGCAGCGCGCCGACGGCCTGTTCGGCAAGAAAGTGCTGGACGTAGGCTGCGGCGGCGGCATTCTGGCCGAAAGCATGGCGCGGGAAGGCGCCGACGTCACCGGGCTGGATATGGGCGCAGAGCCTTTGCAGGTGGCCCGTTTACACGCGCTGGAAAGCGGCATGGCGGTGAATTACATTCAGGAAACCGTCGAGGCGCACGCCCAGGCGCACAGCGGCGAATATGATGTGGTGACCTGTATGGAAATGCTGGAGCACGTTCCCGACCCGCAGTCGGTGGTGCGCGCCTGCGCGAATCTGGTCAAGCCGGGGGGCCATGTGTTTTTCTCCACCATTAACCGTAACGCCAAGGCCTGGCTGATGGCGGTGGTCGGCGCCGAATATATTCTGAAGATGCTGCCGCGCGGCACCCATGACGTTAAAAAATTCATCCGTCCGGCCGAGCTGATTGAGTGGGTCGACGCCACACCGCTGCGCGAAAAACATATCACCGGATTACACTACAACCCGCTGACCGACCGCTTTAAGCTCGGCCCCAATGTGGACGTGAATTATATGCTGCACACCCGGCGCGACGCGTAATGCCGTTTTGAATGCGCCGATGATGAACAGGCTGATTGGTGAGTAAAGGTAAACTGTCCGGGCGCTGAAGGACAGTTTACCTGCCAGGCGTGGGTCAGATAAACAACGCCGGCGAGATCCCAAAACGTTGCGACAGTTTGCGAATATGCTCGGTGGTAAGCTGACGTTCACCTTTCAGAATGCGGGATACCAGAGATTTGCTGCCGATCTCATCAGGGAAATCCTGTTGTTTCAGATGGTATTGTTCCATCAGCGTGCTCAGAACGGCGATGCCGGACGGCAACGCCGCCATGTGTTTACGAAACTCAGCCACTTCCGGCAGATTGTTTTCATATTCGGCGATTTTGACGCAGACCATATCCAGCAGCGGGCTCGACGGATCGTGCGTCAGGAGATGTTCCACCAACGCCAGGGCGTCGCGGTAATCTTTTTCGCTGGTGCTCCCCGCCAGCAGCGGCACAGCGGCTTTCAGTTCTTCAGTGGCTTTCAGCGCATCAGCGATCATTTCTTTTTCCCCCGGCGTAAAGCCGTGTACCGATCATATTCAGCATGGGTCATTACTTCGCGAACGTAAAACTTCTGTCCGGCAAAGAATATCAGCGCAATAACCCGCAATTCGTTCCCGGCCACGTTAATGACGTAGTGTTTATCCAGGTATTTAAAGTTATCCAGTGACGGATAAACTTTCTTTAATTCGTCCGGCGCAGGGAAGTTCCCTTTCTCTATTACCCTTCCCAGCTTCATCAGATCCTCAGCATATTGCGGGAAGCGACGAGAGGCTTCGACAATGGTTTTCATTGAAATAAGGTGCATATCCATTCACCATAATTGCCAAGTTGGCAACATTATAGCCGACCGCGCCGCAGTTGCCAAACTGGCAACCAGCAGCTTGATAATCAGACGATTCCGAGTATCATTGCCGTTTTTATGATTTGATCAAAAGATGACGATTTTCGTCGCGAACAAGAAAGCGGCAAGCGATCAAATATTTATTTTTTTATCCCCACGCATTGACAATGCCAGAGGCCGCTAGCGCACCGGTATTTAGCGAATCAATAACATTTCCTACCCAAGTTATCCACAATTTACCCCGTTTTTGCTCACTTGCAATAACCGGTTTTTATCATTATCTTGTTATCAAATTAAACCCACCCCCCTACATATTGTGTTTACAGCGAACGAAAAGGTACTACCGTGCCTGGCGTTTTTTTTTGTGTGGCACAGTCAATACGGGGTTAAAAAAACGGATAGGTGTTACTTCCCATGAACCAGAGCCTGCTAGTAACCAAACGCGATGGCAGTAAAGAAAGAATCAATCTGGATAAAATCCACCGAGTCATTACCTGGGCTGCGGAAGGATTACACAATGTCTCTGTTTCTCAGGTGGAACTGCGCTCCCATATCCAGTTTTATGACGGTATCCGCACCGCGGACATCCATGAAACCATCATTAAGGCGGCCGCCGATCTGATCTCCCGTGAAAGCCCCGACTACCAGTATCTGGCGGCGCGGCTGGCGATTTTCCACCTGCGCAAAAAAGCCTACGGCCGGTTTGAACCGCCCGCGCTGCTGGATCACGTCAGAAAAATGGTCGATATGGGCAAATACGACGAGCATCTGCTGGACGACTACAGCGCGGAAGAGTTCGCCGCGATGGACGGCTTTATCGACCACTGGCGCGATATGAACTTCTCTTATGCCGCCGTCAAGCAGTTGGAAGGGAAATATCTGGTGCAGAACCGCGTCAGCGGCGATATCTACGAAAGCGCCCAGTTCCTGTATATCCTGGTCGCCGCCTGCCTGTTCTCCGGCTATCCGCGCGAAACCCGGCTGGATTACGTCAAACGCTTCTACGACGCCATCTCCACCTTCAAAATCTCGCTGCCGACGCCGATCATGTCCGGCGTGCGTACGCCGACCCGCCAGTTCAGCTCCTGCGTGCTGATCGAGTGCGGCGATAGCCTGGATTCCATCAACGCCACCTCCAGCGCCATTGTAAAATACGTTTCCCAGCGCGCCGGCATCGGCATCAACGCCGGGCGCATCCGCGCGCTGGGCAGCCCGATCCGCGGCGGCGAAGCCTTCCATACCGGCTGTATTCCTTTCTATAAGCATTTCCAGACCGCCGTCAAATCCTGCTCCCAGGGCGGCGTGCGCGGCGGCGCGGCGACGCTGTTCTACCCGCTGTGGCATCTGGAGGTCGAAAGCCTGCTGGTGCTGAAAAACAACCGCGGCGTGGAAGGCAACCGCGTGCGCCATCTCGACTACGGCGTGCAGCTTAACAAGCTGATGTACCAGCGCCTGGTCAAAGGCGGGGATATCACCCTGTTCAGCCCGTCGGACGTGCCGGGGCTGTACGACGCGTTTTTCGCCGATCAGGACGAGTTCGAGCGTCTGTACGTGCAATACGAGCAGGACGACAGCATCCGCAAGCAGCGTATCAAGGCGGTCGAGCTGTTCTCGCTGATGATGCAGGAACGCGCCTCCACCGGCCGTATCTATATTCAGAACGTGGATCACTGCAACACCCACAGCCCGTTCGACGCGCAGATTGCGCCGGTGCGCCAGTCCAACCTGTGTCTGGAAATCGCGCTGCCGACCAAGCCGCTGAACGACGTGAATGACGACAGCGGCGAAATCGCCCTGTGTACGCTCTCCGCGTTCAACCTCGGCGCCATCGACAGCCTGGACGATCTGGAAGAGCTGGCGACGCTGGCGGTACGCGCGCTGGACGCCCTGCTGGATTATCAGGACTACCCGATCCCCGCCGCCGAACGCGGCGCCATGGGCCGTCGTACGCTGGGCATCGGCGTTATCAACTTCGCCTACTATCTGGCGAAAAACGGCGTGCGCTACTCCGACGGCAGCGCCAACAACCTGACGCACAGAACCTTTGAGGCCATTCAGTATTATCTGCTGAAAGCCTCCAACGTGCTGGCGCGCGAGCAAGGCGCCTGCCCGTGGTTCAACGAAACCACCTATTCCCAGGGGGTGTTGCCCATCGACACCTACAAGCGCGATCTCGACGCGATTTGCAGCGAACCGCTGCACTATGACTGGGAAACGCTGCGTCATGAGATTAAGGAGTTCGGCCTGCGCAACTCGACGCTCTCCGCGCTGATGCCGTCCGAGACCTCTTCGCAGATCTCCAACGCCACCAACGGCATTGAGCCGCCGCGCGGACATATCAGCGTGAAGGCGTCCAAAGACGGCATTCTGCGCCAGGTGGTGCCGGAATATGAAAATCTGAAAGACGCTTACGAACTGCTGTGGGAAATGCCGAACAACGACGGCTATCTGCAACTGGTCGGCCTGATGCAGAAATTTGTCGATCAGGCGATTTCGTCCAATACCAACTACGATCCGTCGCGTTTCCCGTCGGGAAAAGTGCCGATGAAGCAACTGCTGAAAGATTTGCTGACGGCCTATAAATTCGGCGTTAAAACGCTTTACTACCAGAACACCCGCGACGGCGCGGAAGACGCGCAGGACGACCTGACGGCACAGCCGCAGGACGACGGTTGCGAAGGCGGCGCCTGTAAGATTTAAGCCTTTCCCCCTCCCACCCTCCCCCTTATCAGGGGGAGGCGCTAAACTTCCTCCCCTGCGAAGGGGAGGGTTGGGGTGGGGTTGATTCAGGCGCCCCAGGTGCTACGCAGCTTCTGCGTTTTTTATCGCGGGCAATCCCTGCAACCACGCTTTGTGGGCCGCCGCAAGCGGCGTTAAAAAATGCTCCCGGCATTTTTTTATGGCGGGCTATCCATGCCCGCCCCTACGGCCGCCGCAAGCGGCGTTAAAAAATGCTCCCGGCATTTTTTTAGGAGAAAACAATGGCCTATACCACATTTTCACAGAATAAAAACGACCAGCTACTCGAACCCATGTTCTTCGGTCAATCGGTTAACGTTGCCCGTTTCGATCAGCAAAAATACGAAATCTTTGAAAAGCTGATCGAAAAACAGCTTTCCTTCTTCTGGCGCCCGGAAGAGGTGGACGTTTCCCGCGATCGCATCGACTACCAGGCGCTGCCTGATCATGAGAAACACATTTTCATCAGCAACCTGAAATACCAGACGCTGCTGGATTCGATTCAGGGCCGCAGCCCCAACGTGGCGCTGCTGCCGCTGATCTCCATCCCGGAACTGGAAACCTGGGTGGAAACCTGGGCGTTTTCCGAAACCATCCACTCGCGCTCCTACACCCATATTATCCGCAACATTGTTAACGACCCGTCGGTGGTGTTTGACGACATCGTGACCAATGAAGAGATCCTCAAGCGCGCCAAGGACATCTCCGGCTACTACGATTCGCTTATCGAAATGACCAGCTACTACCACCTGCTGGGCGAAGGCACCCATCAGGTGAATGGCAAAACCGTTACCGTTAATCTGTATGAGCTGAAAAAGAAACTCTATCTGTGCCTGATGAGCGTCAACGCGCTGGAAGCAATCCGTTTCTACGTCAGTTTTGCCTGCTCGTTCGCCTTCGCCGAACGCGAACTGATGGAAGGCAACGCCAAAATCATCAAGCTGATCGCCCGCGACGAGGCGCTGCACCTGACGGGCACCCAGCATATGCTGAACCTGATGCGCTCCGGCCACGACGACCCTGACATGGCTAAAATCGCCGTGGAATGTCAGCAGGAGTGCTATGACCTGTTCGTGCTCGCCGCCCAGCAGGAAAAAGAGTGGGCCGACTATCTGTTCCGCGACGGCTCCATGATCGGCCTGAACAAAGAGATTCTGTGTCAGTACGTCGAATACATCACCAATATCCGTATGCAGGCGGTGGGCCTGGCGCTGCCGTTCGAAACGCGCACCAACCCCATTCCGTGGATCAACGCCTGGCTGGTGTCCGATAACGTCCAGGTCGCGCCGCAGGAAGTGGAGGTCAGCTCTTATCTGGTGGGTCAGATTGATTCCGAAATGAACGCCGACGACCTGAGTGATTTCCAGCTTTAACCGCCATGAATAACGCAACCATCACCCTGCGCGCCTCGGGTGCGCAGCTGACCTGCGCGGACGCGGGCAATTCATTGCTGGATGTGCTGGAGTCCCATCAGGTGAGCGTCGAATACCAGTGCCGCTCCGGGTACTGCGGCTCCTGCCGCCTGCGTCTGCTGAAAGGCCAGGTCGCCTACCGCCAGACGCCGCTGGCCTGCATTCAGCAGGGAGAAATCCTGCCCTGCTGCTGCATGCCCGTTAATGATATTGAATTGGATATGTGAGCCCGGTAGTGAACGACACTTCAGCGTTTACCAGGGCTTTTTGGCGAATTTCCATAATAAAATAAAAACGACCACTATTCCCGTACCAGTAATATAGTGCCAATGGTCAGGGAAAAAGCTTACGGAAAAAATGGCAATCGCTATTATTGCAATAATGGGAAGGAGCTCGAAGCACAAATCAATAAAGGTGTATTTTAAGAATTTTTTCATACGCCAATCACCGGATTAAACTTTCCACCAGAGACACTACTTCATCCTCACTTAACATAATTTTTGAAAAGTAAGCGTTATTGGAAAAATGCGGCTCAACTAAAAAATACAGCATTTCAATATTATTCGCATACAGTATGTGATAGTAGTTCGGGTTGGCGGATTTTAAACGGTTCGCTGCACTAGCGGCATGAGCAACTTTTCCATATCCCGTTAACGTCATAAGAGCACCATTTAAATATTTATTTAGCCCTTGCCTCACGGAAAAAACAAATCCAAAAGATTCACATGCGGCTTTAGCAACCACATAAGAAACAGTATTGTTGGTTAGTTTTGCAGATGCATAACTTGATGAAACTTTTAATAAAGATTGGCTAATTTTATTAATCGTTGAAAGACTGGCGTTACTCAGGATTGAGTCTACGTAAAGTTTGACCATTTCAAAGATAATGTCATTACTTTTAAACATTTTGATAACGGCTTGGACCATTCTTTTATCTTCATGCTTGAGATTGTCACAAACATCCTGATAACTATCAAAAAAACAGGAACTCCACCAGCTTGCCCTTTCAATACCATTATTCAATACCTGAACTTGCTCTTTAGCAATTTCCTTGACGCCTTGCAGGGCCCGCTCCAATTGGAGGGCAAGTTGGTGATCGGCCTCCATTTTATCCTTCACTTCCAACATGTAAGACATTGAATACCCTGTTATTAAAGTTGATATAATGTAAACTGTTCAGTACAATATTTACGCTATAATAATTCATCATAAACAAAAAAGAGAAGTGCGATGAACAAAAAAAGAACTGTCATGAAGACAATCAGAAACATATGTATCTTTATCATCTTCCTTTTGTTCTGGCTGCAAATTATTAGCACGCTAATTTTCACCCGTTTTTCGGAGGAAAGAATTATGTGGCTGGCCGGGGTTGTGAACATCTTCCCCAATGGAAGTGCGTTTAACAGCTTAATGATTGCCATCATTTTAGTGTCTCTGATATGCACTTATCTCTCTTATAAGCTGCTGTTTTGGATTGTACGGACATTAAAACGAAGATATAACCCAAAGACTTCCGGCTAAATAAATACTCGCACTCTTTTAGGCCCAACGGAAGAACAAGCCAGTTCTCTGCACTGTCTTGATGGAATAACTATCCAGAACACCGTAATAGTCCTCGGTATTCGAATGAACCTGCCAAATTACCGTCATCCCTATTTTGATTTTTGTTGCGCTGATCCTAATGATATTGAATTGGATATGTGATGCGCGAGCTACGCCTGCTCCTGCTCCGCCGCAACCGGCTGTTCGGCCAGCCAGCCGAGCACCTCGTCAATGCCAAGCACATCCGCATAGCGGGCGTTAAGATCCAATAGGGTGAAATCCAGCACGGACTGACTTCTGTCGCCGGTAATCTCCCGCGGCAATACCACGTGAAACCCCGCCTGGAACGCTTCAATCGCAGTGGCGCGCAGACTGCCGCTGGCGGTCACGCCTCCCAGGATAAGCGTATCCACCCCCTGTTGTTTCAGCCACATCGTCAGATCGTGACCGTGCAAATCGGAGATATAGCAGGTGGACTGCATCCGATCGAAAGCAACGCTTTCCAGCGCAGCATCGATCCGATTAAGGTAGGCATCTTCCGCCAGGACGGTGATAGAAGAAAACTTTTTCCCCCACATCCGCGAAAAATGGTGATCTTGCCGATAAATCGTGCGGGTAAATACCGTCGGCGATTGGCGTTGCCTGGCCAGTTCCAGCAACCGGCACAGCGCGGTTTTATTAAACGACGTATTGATCGCCAGCGTGGATCCCGAATCCATAAAGGCATAGGTCACGTCCCGTATCAGGACGGCCGCCTTCGAGCCAAAGCCGATTTTACTGGCAAACCCGGTCTGTGAATAAATGCGCTGGATTTCATCGGCCAGATAGCGGCGTTGGCCGCCGGGGGTGTAAACCACTTTGAGGCCATAGGTTTTCACTTCGCCGTTTTCCTCCAGGCGCCTCAGAGTGCTGGCGGAGATCCCCAGCATTTTCGCCGCATCAGAAACCGTCAATAACTTATCGTACATAACACGCAATCCTGGTTAACCGGAAAAGACTACACGCACAAACCGTGCGCTTAAAAAAATGCCTGGAGCATTTTTCAACGCCGCTGGCGGCGGCCCCCAGGGTGACGGGCAGGGATAGCCCGTCATAAAAAAATGCCTGGAGCATTTTTCAACGCCGCTGGCGGCGGCCCGCCGGATAAACTGGCGGGCGGCTTATTTTCATTGCTGGCACACCGGCGGTAAACAGGCATGCCAATCGGTCATCTGCTGATAGTACAGCCCCAGATCCACCAGCGCCTGTTCATTACCGTGCCGGGCGACCCACTGCATGCCGATAGGCAATCCCGAACGGGAAAAACCCACCGGCAGCGCCAGCGTCGGCACACCGGCGTTGGTGAACGGCATATTAAACGCCGGCGAACCGGTAAGTTCCAGGCTATAAGGCGCCAGCGTCGGCGTGGCCGGCGTCATCAGGATATCCGCCTGCTCAAACAGCTCCGCCAGTTCAGAGCGGTAACGGGCCCGCGTCTGCTGGGCCTGCAAATACTCATGGGCGGAAATAGCCCCCCCCTGTTGCAGGAACTCCTGTAAATAAGCGCCGAATAACGCCGGCGTTTGCAGAAACGTGGTGCGGTGATAGGCCGCGCATTCGGCCTGCATCACGATCTGATGCGCCTGACAGGCCGCGGCAAAACTCTCCGGCAACTCGATGCGTCGCAGCCGAACGCCGCGTCCGGCCAGTTGGTCCATCGCCTGCCGGCAGGCGACGCCGATCTCGTCATCCACGTCGGCAAACCACGGATGTTCCACGATACCGACAGTATAATCGTGCTTCTCCCTTAATTGCAGCGGCGTGTAAAGCAGGTTCTGAGTGGTCTCATCCCGCGGATCGGGACCCGACAGCGCGTTATACACCAGCACCGCATCCTCAACGGTGTGAGTAAAGGCGCCGACGTGATCCAGCGACCAGCTGGCGGGGATAACCCCTGCCTTGCTGATGCGCCCGTAGGTCGCCTTAAGCACCGTGACGCCGTTAAACGCCGCCGGACGGGACAGCGATCCGGCCGTCTGCGTCCCCAGCGTCATCAGCGCCATACGCGCGCCAAGCGCCGCCGCGGAACCGCTGCTTGAACCGCCGGGCGTATGCTGCGGATTCCAGGCGTTGCCGGTTTCGGGCGGCGTGCCTAAATTGGCGAACTCCGTCGTGGTCAGCTTGCCCAGCAACAGCGCCCCCATCTTATCCAGCCGATCGATAACGCTGGCGTTCTCGCTGGAGATCATTCCCTGACGGACTTTAGAACCGCCTTCGGTGGGCAATCCGCGCGTATGGAAGATATCCTTGGCGCCATAGGGAATGCCGAATAACGCCGGCTTGCAGGCAATCGCCGCCATCTGCCGATCCAGCTCCGCCGCCCGCCGTCTGGCGCCGTCGCGATCGAGATAGCGCCAGGCCTTGATCTGAGTATCCCGCTCGTCGATGCGCGCCAGAAAATGATGCAGCAACTCTCCCGGAGAGACTTTGCGTGCCGCCAACAGCCGCCGGGTGGCGGCAATGGTGGCAAAAGGCGAATGGTCCAACACATTTTTCATAATGCCTCTCCTTATCAGGGTTTGCCGGCGAACTGGCCATCCACAATCTGTTCATAAGGCATATCCTGCGTGATATTGCCGACGAATTTCTGGATGTCGATCGCGGTGGTGAATGCCAAAGGTGAAATAACCGCATTGGCGGGATAGACATTGCTGTCGATCATACGCTGAACCGCCGCGTCCACCACCTTGCCGTCCAGGGAAGCGAATTCCAGACGGGCCACCTTTTTCGCTTCATCCGGGTGCTGGTGAATAAAAGCCAGAGATTCGTTGATGGATTTGACGAAACGCGCAACCAGCTGCGGATTGTCGGTGATGGTTTTCTCCGAGGTATTGATGGTGGAGAAAGCATACTCGGGGTAATCACGGGTAAAGTCGTAAACCACTTTCAGCCCCTGCTCCACGCCCTGATCCGTCTGGGGCTCATAGACCACCGCGGCGTCCGCTCTGCCGGCCAGCAACGGTCCCAGTTCGGAACCATTCTGCACTTCGTTGATCGTGACGTCTTTCTTGGGATCCAAACCCTGCTGCTGTAGTAAACGCAGCAACAGCGTATTGGACGTGCCGGGCGCCAGCCCGGAAACCAGCCGTTTTCCCTTCAGATCGGCCGGCGAATTAAAGGTAAAATCCGGCCTGGCCAGTATCCACACCGGCGCGCTGTTGGCGACGGCGCTGACGGCTTTGGCTTTACCGCCTTTCTGCTGAGCGAATCCCACATGTTCGGGACCGTGAACCGAGAACTGCGCCTCGCCGGACAGCACCGCCGCCAGCGCGGTGGGGCCGGAGCCGGCCGAACGAATGGTCGCCACATCGATCTGGTTCTGAGCGAAGATTCCCTGATGTTTCGCCACATAGACCGGCAGATACAGCAGCGAGTGAAACGCTTCGGTTACCAGCACGCGTTCAGCCTTGCCATCAGCGGCAAAACCGCCTGCGGACCCCAGGGTAAAGAGAGCGGCGCACAGCCATGAAACAATTTTATTCATCGGTGAATTCCTTCGGCTAATGGTAACGGAACAGGCAAACGGCATGACTAACGATTAACGGACTGGCGTTCCCAGGGCAGCAGCCAGCGCTGTAGCTGGATAACCAGCAGATAAAGCACGATAGCGACGAACAGCAAGGTAAAGACGCCGACCCACACCACGTTGAGGTTGAACAGATTGCCGGCGACGAAAATCATTTTTCCCAGGCCGTAATCCGAGGAGATAAATTCCCCGCCGATATCGGCAATCAGCGCGAAACCGATATTCAGACGAAAGGCGGAGATAATCCACGGCAGCGTGGAGGGGATCACCACCTTACGGAAAATCTGGTTCTTGTTGGCGCCCAGCGAACGCATCAAATTCACCTGGCTGTCATCAATCTGATGTGTCCCCTGCCACGCCGACAACAGCGCAACGATGTAGGTGGCGATAAACGCCAGGGCGATTTTGGAAAACAGCCCGGAGCCGAACCAGATAATAATGATGGGAGCCAGCGCAATTTTCGGCAGTCCGTTCAGGGCGATAAAGAACGGATCGAGAATGCGCGCCAGCGTAGGTGAAAACCACAGCAGCAGCCCGGACAATGACCCCAGCAGGCTGCCGAGCACAAAGCCGATCACCGTGGCGTACACCGTGAAATAGGTATTGGTCAGCAGTTCGCCGTTAGCCAGCAAACGGACAAACTCATGCCAGATCCCCGCCGGAGATCCCATCAGAAAGGCATTGACCATGCCGTTATCCACGCCGTACTGCCACAGCGCCACCATCCCGATAAGGATCAGCGCCCGCCAGCTATTATCTTTCAGCAACGACAGACATTTCTTTTTGCGCCGCCGGTTCGCCGCCGACGGGTTGGAACGCGTTTTATCCGCCGCGGTAACGGGTATGTTCATGGCCGACCTCCCAGTTGAATATCCATATCAGCCCATATCGCATCGAAAAACTGTTGATAGCGCGCATCTTTGCGGGCGCCCATGGCGGAGCCGTGTTGCTTGGCCAGGCCGACTTCATAGGTTTTTTTATTCCACGTCGGCCGCTGCGACATCACCACGATGCGATCGGACATGGAGATGGCTTCGCCGATATCGTGCGTGATCAGCACCACCGTTTTGCCGAATTCGTTAAGGATCGACAGGATCTCCTCTTCCAGCACCAGCCGGGTCTGGTAATCCAGCGCGGAGAAAGGCTCATCGAGCAGAATGATGTCCGGGTCGGTCACCAACGTACGGATCAGCGCCGCTCTCTGGCGCATTCCGCCGGAGAGCGTGGACGGATAGGCATGGGCGAAATCCCCCAGACCATATTTCAACAGGTAGTCCATGGCCCGTTCATGGCGCTCTTTCTTCGGCACTTCGCTGATTTCCAGCCCCAGGCAGACGTTATCGAGGATGGTGCGCCAGGGAAACAGCAGATCCTTTTGCAGCATATAGCCCACCCGGCCTTTCTTGGGCATGGCGTAATATTGATCGAATACCTGGATCTCGCCGGCGGTGGGCGTCAACAGGCCGGCAATCATATTGAACATGGTGCTCTTGCCGCATCCGCTGGGACCGACAATGCTGATAAATTCCCGGTGATAGATATCAATCGAGATATCTTTAATCACATCCACCACGTTTTCATCGTGATCCAGAAACTGCTTTTTTACGCCTCTCATCGAGATAGCTACCGGAGGCGATGCGGGAGCGGTTGTCGGTGACTCGTTTATTGCAGGTGAAAGGTTCATCGCATACTCCTGATTAACAGCATTCCCAGAGACGCCGTTGCCACAGCACGGATGCATCGCCGGATATAGACCAAGAATTAAGTCAATCGATTGCGCAGCATCACCGTAGCAAAAACTTTCCAAACTTGTCTAATACGACAAACTTATCAAACTTGTCAGGCAATTCATTGCGCGGGGTTTTACGCTAACGCGGCAAAGGATGCCAAAGGCGACAAAACGGTGGGAAATAACCACACAGCCAACTGATTCCGGCTACGCTTGGGTTACACTAACGGCAGATAAAACAATCAGGAGGTTTTAGATAATGCTTACCGTCATCCCTATTTTGATCTTTGTTGCGCTGATCCTTGTCTGGTCAGGCATTAAAATCGTCCCGCAGGGCTATCAATGGACCGTCGAACGCTTCGGCCGCTACACCAAAACATTAATGCCGGGGCTGAATCTGGTGGTGCCGTTTATGGATCGCGTCGGCCGCAAAATCAATATGATGGAGCAGGTGCTGGATATCCCGTCGCAGGAGGTCATTTCACGCGACAACGCCAATGTGGCGATCGACGCGGTCTGTTTTATCCAGGTTATCGATCCGGCGCGCGCCGCTTATGAAGTCAGCAATCTGGAGCAGGCGATCGTCAACCTGACCATGACCAACTTTCGTACGGTGCTGGGTTCGATGGAGCTGGACGAAATGCTCTCCCAGCGCGATAGCATAAACAGCCGTCTGCTGCATATCGTCGATGAGGCCACCAACCCCTGGGGCGTTAAAATCACCCGTATCGAAATCCGCGACGTGCGCCCGCCGGCCGAGCTGATTGCGGCGATGAACGCGCAGATGAAGGCGGAACGTAACAAACGCGCCGATATTCTTGAGGCCGAAGGGGTTCGCCAGGCCGCCATTCTGCGCGCCGAGGGGGAGAAACAGTCGCAGATCCTGAAAGCGGAAGGCCAGCGCCAGTCCGCCTTTTTAGAGGCGGAAGCGCGTGAACGTGCGGCGGAAGCCGAAGCGCAGGCGACCAAAATGGTGTCCGAGGCGATCGCCGCGGGCAATATCCAGGCCATCAACTATTTCGTGGCCCAGAAATATACCGACGCGCTGCAACAAATCGGCTCATCCAACAACAGCAAGGTCATTATGATGCCGCTGGAAGCCAGCAACCTGATGGGCGCTATCGGCGGTATTACCGAACTGATCAAGGATAGCCAGGACAAACGGAGTCAATAATGGATATCGAACTGGTGATGGAAAATGCGCACTGGTTCTGGCTGTCGCTCGGCGGTCTGCTGCTGGCGGCCGAGATGCTGGGCGCCAGCGGCTACCTGCTGTGGAGCGGGATCTCCGCGGTGGTGGTCGGGTTACTGGTCTGGCTAACGCCGATAGGATGGCCGTGGCAGGGCATCGCATTCGCGCTGCTGACCATTATCACCGCCTTGCTGTGGTGGTACTGGCTACGCAAACGCACGCTCGCCCGCCCGCCGTCGACGCTGAATCAGCGCGGGCAGCAGTTGGTCGGGCTGCGCGCCACGCTGAGCGAACCCGTAGTGGACGGTTTCGGACGCGTCAGAATTGGCGACAGCACCTGGCGGGTGAAAGCGGAACAGGATCTGGCCGCCGGCACGCATATCGAAGTCATTGCCGTTGAAGGTATCACCTTGTATGTGCGCCCGGTGGATCATTAATGCTCCATACTGCCCTGCGCGGCGATGGCATTATCGTCCATCACCGTGGTCGGCAACGCCAACCGCCTGCTGTGTTTCAAGCCGCAAGCGTAAGGCCGGGGATAAGCATTTTTCAGCCGATTAGCGGTACAACTTATCCCGTTTAGCGTTTAGCATAGACCTGTTGATATCAGGAGACAGGATCTATGGGGCAACTGCTGCGCAGAATGGCGACGTTTCTCGGGTTTATCTCGCCGCTGACTTACGCCTATCCGGCGGTGGACGTCCAGTTGGCGGACCAGCGCCAGCTCCATCTGGTCGGCAGTATTCATATGGGCAGTATGGATATGGCTCCCCTGCCCGATGAATTGCTTAAACAGCTAAAAGGCGCCACGGCGCTGATTGTCGAAGCCGATATCGCCGATTCCGCTTCGCCTTTCGCGCATACCGAGTCTGAGCCCCCCCTGGCGGAACGCCTCGCCGCGGAGGATTACGCTCAGCTACGGCAAATCTGCCAAACGCTCTCTTTCAGCGAAAATCTTATCGATCGCCTGCCCGCCTGGCAGGCGGCGCTGATGCTCCAGGCCCGTCAGGCGCAGGTGCTGGGGCTGCGCCCGGATTACGGCATCGACTATCAGTTGATAAACGCCGCCAAGGCGCAGGGGCTGAACGTTATTGAGCTTGAGGGGCAGCAAACGCAGGTCGATTTGTTGCAACAGCTGCCGCAGGGCGGTCTGCCGCTATTGGAAGATACCATCAGGCACTGGCACATCAACGCCCGCCTGCTGCAAACCATGGTGGGCTGGTGGCTGGACAGCAAACCCGGCAAACTGACCCCGAAAATTCCCGCCACCTTCGGCAATGAAATGACCGACCTGCTGATGAACCAGCGCAACCGCCGCTGGCAACGGCAACTTCAGGCGCTGCCGCCCGGAAACTATGTGGTTGCGGTCGGCGCCCTGCATTTATATGGTGATAACAATCTGCCCGAGTTATTACAGGAAAATTGAGCGACGTATATACCCTAAATAATTCGAGTTGCAGGAAGGCGGCAAGGGAAGGAATCCCGATGAGCTTACTCAAGTAAGTGATTCGGGTGACTGAGCGTAGCCAACGCACATGCAGCTTGAAGTATGACGGGTATCGCGCCCGTAAGGATATTTGAATCATGACACCCGCAATCAAACTGCTTGAGAAAAACAACGTCGCCTTTCGGTTACACAGCTACCATCACGACAGCGATGAAACCAATTTCGGCGAGGAAGCGGCCCAAAAGCTGGGGCTGAATAAACAACAGGTTTACAAAACGCTGCTGGTGGCGCTGAACGGCGACGCCAGGAATCTTGCCGTGGCGGTGACCCCGGTCGCCGGAATGCTGGATTTAAAGAAAGTGGCGCGCGCCCTGGCGGCCAAAAAAGCCGATATGGCCGATCCCGCCATTGCTCAGCGGGTAACCGGCTATCTGGTGGGAGGCATCAGCCCGCTGGGGCAGAAAAAACGTCTGCCGACGGTGATTGACGCCGCCGCGCAAGGGTTCGACACCATTTTTATTTCCGGCGGCAAGCGCGGACTGGATATCGAACTGGCGGCAAACGATCTGGCCGCCCTGCTGCAAGCGACCTTTGCGGATATCGCCAAACAGGATGGATGATTGTAGTTTGAGATGCCTCCTCGCGCAGGCGGGGACTCGCGGGCATAACGGCGGCGGGCGCACCACCCGCCGCTAAAAAGAGTCCGACAATAAGTGCGCCGTCAGCCGGGCGAACCCCTCGCGGATTTCCTGCTCGGGCAGATCCCGGCCGATAAACACCAATACGCTTTCTCTGGCTTCGTCCGCGCGCCACTCGCGATCCCAGTCGGCGCTGTACAGCCGCTGCACTCCCTGAAACAGCAGACGGCGCGAGTCGTCCTTAATCGCCAGAATGCCTTTGTAACGCAATAGATTATCGGCGTAGTTCACCAGAAAACTTTCCATCAGATCGGACACCGCGCCGAGCTCTACCGGGGTAGAGAAAGAAATCGCGATGGACTGAACGCTGTTTTGCGCCGGGGCGATAAAGCGGAAGACCGGCGTATTCAGCGCCAGCCGGTCGTTAAGCATAAAGCCTTCGATATTGAATAACAGTCTGAGGTCGATTTCCCTGTTTACCGCCGGATAAAGCGGCGCCCGGGCATTGATGCGCTGCAGGCGCTGAATCAGGGCGTCGTCTTCGCCGGCGATATCGGTTTTGGTCAGCAGAATACGGTCGGCGTAGCCAATCTGCGCCTGGGCGATAGTGAATTGATCGAGCTGCTGCCCGGCGTGCACCGCATCCACCAGGGTGATAATCCCATCCAGCACAAAGCGCTGGCAAATCACCTCATGGGAGAAAAATGTCTGCGCCACCGGCCCCGGATCGGCCATGCCGGTGCATTCGATAATCAGATGATCGAAATCCAGCGCGCCGTTATCCACGCCGTCCAAAAGATCAAGCAGCGCATCCTCCAGCTCATTGGATTGCGTACAGCAGATACAGCCGTTGCTCAGCGTGGTGATCTGGCTGGCCCGCTCGCCGATCAGCGCGTTATCGATCGGCACTTCGCCGAACTCGTTTTCAATCACGGCGATTTTGTAACCGTGATCGGCATTGAGAATATGGCGCAACAAGGTGGTTTTACCGGCGCCGAGAAAGCCGGTCAGAATGGTGACGTAAAGTGGTTGAGTCATAACGGATTCCGATTGGTTAACAGCAGCGCATCCCGCCTTTGCCATCTCCGCCGTAGCGCGCCTGCTGGCGCTCGCGGAAAAATTCTTCGTAAGTCATCATCGGCTTATCCGGATGATTGGTCTGCATATGCGTCACATAGGTATCGTAGTCTGGCATACCAACCAGCATACGCGCCGCCTGGCCTAAATATTTGCCCGCCTTTCCCAGATTACCGAACATAAATTACCTCCGGGCCATCGGCCGCTTTATAAAAAATACCCCGCATAACATTTATATATTATACGGGGTATTTATACCCGTCATCTTTCATTACTCGGTCGTGTTGGCGACCTCGCGAAATCCGACGGGCGATATCGCCGGCTTAGTGGCCGGAAGAGAGTTTCACGCCGCCTTCCGGAACCGGAACATAAGGCGTTTCCTGGTCGGAGCGCTCGGGGTTCTTGCGGGCAGCCAGCCCCGCTTTGATGCCATACGCGATGATGCTGTAGACCACGATCAGGAACAGGATGCTCAGACCGGCGTTGGTGTAGTTGTTGGTCACGATATGGTTCATGTTGGCAATCTGCTGCGCGCTCAGGTCGGCGCCGCCTTCGGCAATCTTGCCTTTAAACATGTTGGCCATATAGAAGAAGCCTTCCAACTGCGGGTTGTCGCTGAACAGTTTCAGACCCAGCGCCCAGGTGGTGCAGATCAGCAGCCAGACGGCCGGCAGCAGCGTCACCCAAACGTACTGCGCGCGCTTCATCTTGATCAGGATAACGGTGCCCAGCACCAGCGCCACGGCGGCCAGCATCTGGTTGGAGATGCCGAACAGCGGCCACAGGCTCTTCACGCCGCCCAGCGGATCCACCACGCCCTGATACAGCAGGTAGCCCCACAGCCCGACGCAGCCGGCGGTGCCGATCATGCCGGCGATCAGCGAGTCGGTTTTCTTCAGGAACGGCACGAAGTTGCCCAGCAGATCCTGCAGCATAAAGCGTCCGGCGCGGGTGCCCGCATCCAGCGCGGTCAGAATGAACAACGCCTCAAACAGAATACCGAAGTGATACCAGAAGCCCATGTCGGCGCCCGGAATGATCTGGTGAAATACGTGCGCAATACCCACCGCCAGCGTCGGCGCGCCGCCGGCACGGTTGAGAACGGAAGGCTCGCCGATATCTTTCGCCGTTTGCAGGATCTGCTCGGGAGAAATCACGAAGCCCCAGGAGCTGACCGCCGCCGCCGCGTGCGCGGAGACATCCTGCAGCTGCGCCAGGATCATCGGCGCATCCGCCGTGCCCAGACGGTGCAGATCCGGCATGGTAATGCCCAGCGCCGCCGGCGGGGTGTTCATCGCGAAGTACAGACCCGGTTCGATGATAGAGGCCGCCACCAGCGCCATGACCGCAACGAAGGACTCCATCAGCATCGCGCCGTAGCCGATGAAACGGGCGTCGTTTTCGTTAGCCAGCAGTTTCGGCGTGGTGCCGGAGGCGATCAGCGCGTGGAAGCCGGAAACCGCGCCGCAGGCAATGGTGATAAACAGGAACGGGAACAGCGTGCCCTTCCATACCGGACCAGTGCCGTCGATAAACTGCGTTACCGCCGGCATTTTCAGATCCGGATTAAGGATTACGATACCGATGGCCAGACCGACGATCACCCCGATTTTCAGGAAGGTTGCCAGATAGTCGCGCGGCGCCAGGATCAGCCATACCGGCAGCAGCGCGGAAATAAACGCATAGCCGATCAGCGTAAAGGTGATGGTGGTGTCTTTAAAGGTCAGCGCCGGTCCCCAGTACGGGTCATGGGCCACCACGCCGCCGAACCAGATGGACAGCACCAGCAGCACGATACCGATCACCGATACCTCGCCCACGCGGCCGGGGCGGATAAAGCGCATATAGATGCCCATAAACAGCGCGATCGGCACCGTGGAGCACACGGTAAACACGCCCCACGGGCTTTCCGCCAGGGCTTTCACCACGATCAGCGCCAGAACGGCCAGAATAATAATCATGATCAGGAAACAGCCGAACAGGGCGATGGTGCCCGGCACCGGCCCCAGCTCTTTCTTGACCATTTCCCCCAGCGACGCGCCGTTGCGCCGGGTAGACAGGAACAGCACCATAAAGTCCTGCACCGCGCCGGCCAGCACTACGCCGCCCAGCAGCCACAGCGTGCCCGGCAGATAGCCGACCTGCGCCGCCAGAACCGGACCGACCAGCGGACCCGCGCCGGCGATGGCCGCGAAGTGGTGCCCGAACAGCACGTTGCGGTTGGTCGGAACGTAGTTGAGGCCGTCGTTATTCACCACCGCCGGCGTCGCCCTGGTGGGGTCCAGCCGCATCACTTTCTCGGCGATATACAGGCTGTAGTAGCGGTAGGCCACCAGATAGACGGCGACGGAAGCGACGATAATCCATAACGCGCTGACATGCTCGCCGCGGCGTAGCGCAACCACGCCCAGACAAGCCGCCCCGATGATCCCGAGGATCACCCAGGGGATGTGTTTAAGAAAGGTACTGCTCTTCATAAGACATCCTTCATTAAAATTAAAAAGTCGTAATCGTTTGAATTTGATGTTTATTAAAAAAATGGTGCGCTGGCGTCGATCGTCAGATTCAGCCGTCGCACATTGCATTCGGATAAATGGAAATGGTCAGGTTGCAGCACATTACGTTATCGCACGCGCGTGCGAGGGGAGGATTTCACCAGCCGGTAAAATAGCGAGCTAAGCGGTTGGAATCGCCCGGTGAGCGGTTGGAGAAAAAAGCGCCGGGCGCTCAGCGCCGTGACACGTTAAGCTGCGGCGTCAGAAAGGCGCTGCGGAAATATTCGCGAATAGCCTGCATCGGCGGGGTGAATACGGCGTCACGATGCCAAGCCAGCCCGACGCTCATCGGATGCACGACATCTTGCAGGGAACGGGTTTCGATACGCCGTCCTTCCAGCGACCACGGCCGGTAAACCAGATCGGATAAAATCGCCACGCCCAGCCCATTCGCCACCATGCTGCGCACCGCTTCCACCGAACTGGTGCGCAGCATAATGCGCGGACGGTATCCGCTCAGCTCCCAATAGCGCATGGCGCTGTGATCCGCCTCATCCACCGTCAGCATGATAAAGGGCTCTTGCGCCACATCGGCCAGACTCACCTGCGGTTTTTCACACAGCGGGTGGCGGCTGGGCAACCATAGACGCCGCTCGGAGTTAAACAACTTTTCCGCGGTGATTTCCGGGTGAGTGAGATTGGCGGTCAACACCAGCGAGATATCCAGGGAGCGGTCGATCAGCCCCTGCTCGATGTCGCTGCGTTCCCGTTCATTCAGATTGATGGTGACCTGCGGAAAGCCGTAGGCCAGGCGCTGCAGATGAAACGGCAAAAAGTACCCCATTACCGTGTAGCTGGCCGCCATATTCAGCGCCCCTTTGGTGCGATTATCCGTGAGCGGCACCATCATGGCGTCATCGACGCTGCGCAGAATGGAATAGGCATGATTAAGAAAGTAGCTGCCGTTTTCGGTCAGCGTCATACCGTGGACCGAGCGCAGAAACAGCGGTTTCCCCAGCATATTTTCCAGTTCCTGGATCGCCGCGGTCACCGCCGACTGTGAAATATTCAAATGGATGGCCGCCTGGGATATTTGCCCCATCTCGGCGGTCGCCACGAAATACCGAACCTGACGTAGTGTGATCATATCTTTCTCTTATTGTTGCTGCGTTCTGTTTTTCAGATATTCAACCATCTGAAAATACGTCTTTCCGAATGGAAAATATTCACTCTATATTATTTTTAAACAAAGCCATCACAAATAAGAAATAGTTATGAAACACGAAATCGATCTGAATTCCGATATGGGTGAGAATTTCGGCCCCTGGGTAATAGGCGATAATGTCGATAAAGAAATTATGCCTTATATAAGTTCCGCCAATATTGCCGCCGGTTTTCACGCCGGCGATCCCAATACCATAAGCCAGACGATTGAATTGGCGAAATATCATGGCGTAGCGATTGGCGTCCATCCCGGATTTCGTGATTTGGTGGGTTTCGGGCGACGTAATATTAATATTACGCCGCAGGAGCTGACTAATGACATTATTTATCAATTAGGTGCGTTACGCGAATTCGCCGGCCTGCACCAGATGCCGCTACAGCATATAAAACCGCACGGCGCGCTGTATATGCACCTGGCGCGGGATCGGGCCGCCGCGCGGCTATTCGCGGCCACGCTCCATGCGCTGTCTCCCGATTTATTGCTGTACTGCCTGCACGGCTCCGCGCTGTGGCAGGAGGCTAAAAACCTACAACATCCTGTTATTTGCGAGCTTTATGGCGACAGAGAGTATGACCGCAGCGGATCGATCGTCTTTGTGCGCCGGGTCAATCCGCTCGATCCCGAGCAGGTGGCGCAGAAAGTATTACGCGCCTGCCGGGAAGGGAAAGTGCGTACCGTTGAAGGCGACGATATTCCCGTGGCGTTTGATTCAGTCTGTATTCACAGCGATACCCCAGGGGCGCTGGCATTAATCAAGAGCACGCGCGAACGGCTTAATGACGCCGGTATTAATGTTAAATCGCCGGCCAGAATAATTTCTTATCCCACATCTTAATAATATAAGGAGAGCTGAGATGAAAGAATATGAGGTGCGTTCCCCTTTACCCGGTATTTTTTATCGGCAGCCCGCGCCGGATGCAGCCGTTTTTATCCAGGAAAAAGATATTGTTACTGAAAATACCGTCATTGGATTAATTGAGGTCATGAAGCAATTCAGTGAAGTTTATGCAGAGCAGGCCGGGCAATTAATGTCGTTTAACGTCGGCAACGGCGAGGCGGTCGAACCAGGGCAGGTAATAGCCATCATAAAAACGAATACATAAATACCACAATAACGTTTGTCTGCGGAGGGGAGATGAAAATACCGATAACCAAATTACTTATCGCCAATCGTGGTGAAATAGCGGTACGTATTATCCACGCGGCTAAGAGCCTGGGGATCCCTACCGTGGCGGCATGCAGCGAAGCGGACGCGGATTCTCTGCCCGCCCGCCTGGCCGATGAAGTCTGTATTCTCGGCCCGGCCCGCGCCGATCAAAGCTATCTGAATAGCGATGCGCTGCTTGAGGGCGCCCGCCGCTGCGGCGCCAACGCCATTCATCCGGGATATGGCTTCCTGTCGGAAAACGCCGACTTCGCCCAGGCGGTTGAACAGGCCGGGCTGCTGTTCGTCGGCCCCGCGCCGCACACCATCCGCATGATGGGAGACAAAGCCGTCGCCAGGCGCACCGCGCAGGCGGCCGGCGTTCCGGTGGTGCCCGGCTCCGCCGCCGCGCTGAGCGACATCGATGAAGCGCTGCGCTGCGCGCAAGAGATCGGTTATCCGCTGCTGATTAAAGCGGCGGCCGGCGGCGGCGGCCGGGGCATCCGTATTGCCGCCGATGCGGCGGAGCTGGCGCGTGATTTCCCCATCGCCCGCAGCGAGTCCAACGCCGCATTCGGCTGCGGCGACGTCTATCTGGAACGTTTTATTCAGCATGCGCGGCACATTGAGGTGCAGATACTCGGCGACGGCGAACGGGTTGTGCATCTGTATGAGCGGGAGTGCTCATTACAGCGGCGGCGCCAGAAAATATTTGAAGAGGCGCCCTCGCCGGCGCTCTCCCCCGCTCAGCGCCAGGCCATTTGCCATAGCGCCCTGCAGCTGGCGCGGCAGCTGGGGTATCGCGGGGCGGGAACGCTGGAATACCTGTTTGATGAGGAGAGCGGCGAGTTCTATTTCATTGAAATGAATACCCGTATTCAGGTGGAGCATCCGGTGACCGAGATGGTCACCGGAATCGACCTGGTGCAATGGATGCTGCGCATCGCGCAGGGCGAAAAACTCAGCCTGCGTCAGCAGGATATTACTCTCAGCGGCAACGCCTGCGAGTTGCGCATCAACGCCGAGGATCCTGAGCGCAATTTTTTCCCCTGCCCCGGCGTGGTGGAAAAGCTGGTCTGGCCGCAGGGGGATGGGGTCCGTATCGACAGCCACCTGTTCAGCGGTTACCGCATCCCGCCCTACTACGATTCCCTGCTGGCGAAGCTGGTGATTCACGGCGGCGATCGCCGGCAAATGCTGGCGCGCGCGGATCTGGCGCTACGCCAGCTGCGCCTGACGGGGATCGCCACCACCCAGTCGCTGCATCAGTGGCTGATAGCCGATCCGCGCCTGCAGGCCGGACGGTTCGACACTAACGCGCTGGAAGCGTGGTTAACGGAACGCGCGTCGGCCAAGACGCCGCTTTCCCGGGAGGCCTGAGATGGATAACACCGCAATTCGTTACAGCTTTGGCGGCGACGAGCATCTTTTCGCCGAAATTGATCAGGCCATGTCGCTGTCCGCGTTTTTTCGCGGGCTGGCGATTACCCGCGCCATCGAGCGGCGGGCGATCCCCGGCGTTCTGGATATTTGCCTGGCCAACGCCTCTTTTCAGATCCGTTTCAATCCGGATGTGGTTGCGCCGCAGACGCTGCTGGAGGCGGTGCAACAGGAGGAAAGTCAGGCGCAAACGGTTAACCGGCTCGAAACGCGCATTATTGAAATTCCGGTGTTGTACAACGATCCCTGGACGCATGACACGCTAATGCGTTTTCGCGATCGCCATCAGGATCCCGACGCCACCGATCTGGAGTACGCCGCCAGCATCAATGGTTATCAGGATATCGCCGGGTTTATCGAGGCCCACAGCGCCACGCCGTGGTTTGTGTCGATGGTCGGGTTCGTCGCCGGTCTGCCGTTTATGTTTCAGATGGTCGAACGGGAAAAACAGCTTCAGGTGCCCAAATATCTGCGCCCGCGCACCGATACGCCGCGCCTGTCGCTGGGGCACGGCGGCTGCTTCGGCTGTATTTATTCGGTACGCGGCGCCGGCGGCTATCAGTTATTCGGCGTCACCCCCGCCCCCATTTACGACCCGCAGCAGCAGTTGGACTATTTACGCGAATCGCTGGTGTTTTTTCGCGCCGGGGACATCGTGCAGTTCAAGCCCATCGACCGGCAGCGCTATGACGAGGCGATACAGGCGGTCGAGGCCGGCACCTTCGGCCTGCGCATCCGGCCCGTAACCTTCGAAGCGGATAAATTCGCCGCCGACCCCGCCGGCTATAAAAAATATCTCCAGGAGGTGCTGTATGCAGATTAAGGTCCTTAAACCCGGGCTGGCGACCTCCGTGCAGGATACGGGACGCGAAGGCTATTACCATCTCGGCATTCCGCCTTCCGGCGGGCTCGATCAGTATTCGCTGCGTATGGCGAATCTGCTGGTGGGAAATCCCGCATCCGCCGCGGTGCTGGAAATCACGCTGCTGGGGCCGGAACTGGAGTTTAGCGATGCCGGGCTGGTGGCCCTGTGCGGGGCGAGCATGCAACCGCGGCTGGACGGCGCGGAGATGCCCATGCATACCGCCTTTAGCGTCAAGGCGGGACAGATACTGCGTTTTGGTTACGCCGCCGCGGGTTGCCGCAGCTATCTGGCCGTCGCCGGCGGTATCGAGGTGCCCCTGGCGCTGGGAAGCCGTTCCACTTATACCCTGGGCGCGCTGGGCGGGCATCAGGGGCGCCGCCTGGCGGCGAATGACGTGCTTCCCGTAGGCGCGCCCGTCGGCAAAGCCAAAGCGGGAACCGCCGTCCCCGCGGATTGTCTGCCGGCGCTCGGCAAGGAAGTCTCGCTGCGCATGGTGCCCGGTTTGTATATCCATCGCCTCACCTCGCAAGCAACGGCGCAGTTTTTTGCCGATGACTGGTCGGTGGGAACCGAAGCGGACCGTATCGGCTATCGGCTGAAAGGCGGAAGTCCGCTGGCCTTCCAGCCGCGTACCCCGCCGTTTGGCGCGGGATCGGACCCGTCCAATATCGTCGATGCCTGCTATCCGATTGGCTCGGTGCAGGTGCCCGGCGGACTGGAGCCGATTGTCCTGCTGCGCGATGCGGTTTCCGGCGGCGGTTATATGACGCTGGGCACGGTGATCGCCGCCGATTTGGATCTTGTCGGCCAGCTACAGCCCAATTACCGCGTACGTTTTGAGCCGGTCTCGCTGGAAGACGCGCTGGAGGCGCGACGGCGCTATCGTCAGCGCCTGGCGCGGCTGGAACATTTGTTGGTGCACTAAACCCACACGGGCCGGACGTCTCTCCCGTCGGTTTTGGCTATGCCGGGACGATAGAAGTGCCCGCCCTTGATATCGACGATCGCAATCAGGCCGCCTCTGCCGTCCGGCAAGGCATCGCCTGCTTTCCGGAGGTTTACGATGGCTGATTTATCTCAAATTGAAGGTTCGCAGAACGTCACGGCCGCCGAAGCGGTCAGCGATGCGGAGCGGATGGGGAAATTTTCCCTGACGATGGCCTGGTGGGCCGTTTGCAGCGCCATTTTCTATATCGTGGTCGGGGCGTCTCTGGCGCTGAGCTATGGCGCGAAAAACGCCATTATCGGCATGGTCCTGTCGATAATCAGCTACGGGCTGGTAAACGGGGCGATTAGCCGTTTCGCCATTCGCAGCGGTTTATCGGTGGCGCTATTTTCCAATCTGCTGTTCGGACGTCTTGGTTCGGCGCTGGCCACGCTGATTTTCTTCTCCACCGCCATCTACTACGCAGTGTTTGAAGGGGCGGTCATCGCCTATGCCATCCATCATCTCTTCCCCCAGTTGGCCTATTACTGGGCGGCGCTGATCGTGGTGCTATACAGCGTGCCGCTGATTTTCGGCAGCGTACAGCACTGGCTGGACAAGTTTAACGGCGTTTTGCTGCCCTTCTATCTGGCGGGCCTGCTGCTAACCGTGCTGGTGGCGATCAACCACTACGGCTATCAGCCGCAATGGCTGGATTTCGGACCGGAGTCGCCGCCGGCTTACGGCTGGTGGAACTGCTTCACCTACTATATGGGGGTATGGATCCTGATGATGTATACCTTCGACTATGCCCGCTTCGGTAAACAGCAAGACATCAATTATCATGCGCAATTCAACTTCGGCATGCCGTTCTATCTGATCACCTTCCTGCTGAACGGCGTGGCCGGTATTTATCTGGTCAGCAGCTTTGAACCGCAGGGCGAGGTGAGCGAAGTCGCGGTAGTGGTGGCGATCCTGAACCTGTTGGGGCTATGGGGATTGCTGTTTGTCTGGATCAGCCAGACGCGCATCAACACCGCCAATTATTATCTGGCGACGGTGAATATGCAGGTGTTTTTCGACCGCTTGCTGCGCATCCGCGCTCGTAAGATCGTCTGGGCGTGCATCGTCGGCGCGGTGGTGTATCTGTTGATGCTGGCGGATATTTTCGCCTACATCCTCCAGGCGCTGGCTTATCAGGGCGTATTCGTGGTGGCATGGGTCGGCGTGGCGCTGGGGCATATTTTTTTCGCCGGTCGGACGCCGCAGCAGCATACCGAACAGACCTTCAGCCCGCGCGGGCTCTGCGCCTGGTTTGTAAGCGTAGCCGCGGGCATCGCGCTGATGCACGGCGGCGCGGCGCTGCAATCGTTTTCCGCGCCGGCGACATTCGCCGTCGCGCTGCTGCTGTACAGCTTCTGGCCGCGCCGAAAAATGGCTTAAGCCGGGTTGATAAATTCGCAATTCATTGAATCATAAATGATTGTAAATACTTTATTGCAGAAACCGTTTCTTGTCTCTTATAATAGAATACTGTATATAAATACAGTTAACAGAGGGCGCCGAAATCACGCTCGGCAACGAAAAGTTAAAGATCGACTACAGAAGACATGGAAGTCTGACGATGATTGGTTTTATAGGGTTTTATGTAAAGCCCGTCGCGCTGCGGGTTAATTGACTACGGCATGGCTAGTACTCATAATGTATACACAATTACCTTTTTGGTTATTGTTTTGGAGGTTGAATGAATATGTTCAGCGAAAATAAAACCGCTCAAATGGCTGGTTACCTGCTGCTCAAGCGCGGCGGACGCATGGCATACATCAAACTCATGAAATTGTTGTACTTGGCCGATCGAGAATACATGCTGACATACGGCGACTCTATGACTGGCGATCGCGCAGTGTCCATGGATAATGGGCCTGTGCTCTCGAAAACCTATGACCTGTTAAAATCAGGAAGTCCGCAAGATGAATCGCCATGGAGCGAATGGATTGCGGGGGAAAAGGATTACGAGGTATCAATCAAGAAACAAGTTCGCGGTCTGGATGACGATGAGGCATTTGATGAATTGAGTAAGGCCGACTTGAGAATATTGGATAAGGTATTTTCAGAGTTTGGTGGGTACAAGCGTTTTGAATTGTGCGATCTTACTCACAAGATGTGTGCAGAATGGCAAAATCCGCATGGTTCTTCCGTTCCGATTAGCCCAAAAGATATTTTTATGGCAGGAGGAAAAACAGAAGCAGAAGCTAACGCACTAATCGAAAGAATGCGCGAACGCAATGCCGTTCAAGAATTTAGCCATCAATTATCATGACTCAATACCTACCATACAGAAAGGGCACCATATTGGCCCCTGTTGGTGGGTCTAACCATCTTCATGTCATTTGTAATGATCCTGTTTATTATGCGATAAATGGGTGTGATTGTATCTTGGTTGTCAATATAACCACGATATATCCGCCGCCAGCTTATCATGATCCTGCATGCATTTTGCGGTCTGGGGATCATGATTTTATTCGACATGATAGTTACATTTATTATACAGATGCAATTATTTGGAAAGTTCCAAATGTCATTTCTCGACAACAGAGTGGCGAGCTAATACCGAGAGCAGACATGTCCGAAGCCACTTTTCAGCGCGTACTTGATGGTTTTGGCCTATCGGACTTTACTCACCCCAGAATATTAAAGTTCTACAGAAATTATTGTATTTAATCCCACCCAAAAAACTAAAATAAAAAATCAATAAGTTACTCCCCGCCAGAAAGACATTCTCCGCGATTCGTCAGCAATCTGAGACTGCGCTTTACGCAGTCTCAGACCAACGGCTATTTATAGACAATCTCGCCCTTGGGTTGGAACGCGGCGGCATCCAGCGGGGAATGCTTCTCGATGTACTGTTTCAGCACCTCCGCATCGATAAAGCCGGTATTGACATAGCTGGGCAGGTTATCAATGCGCGGATATCCGTCGCCGCCCATGGCGTTAAAATTCAACGTCGACATGCGGTAGACCTTATCCGCCCGCAATGGCTCGCCGTTGATTTTAATATCCCGCACGCCTTTGCCGTCCGCCGTCAGGCTGACGTTAAGGAATTGCGCATAGGCGCCGGAGTCCACCTCTTTATTCGCCACCACGGCCAGGTATTTTTCGACCTCGCTGCCGGTCAAATCCACATAGACCAGCGTGTTGGCAAACGGCTGCACTTGCAGCACGCTTTTATAGGTGATATCACCGGATTCAATGGAATCACGGATGCCGCCGCCGCTCATAACGGCAAAATCCGCATTGGCGCGCTCACGCTGGGCGGTCAGCAGCACCCGCGCCAGATTGGTCTGGTGGAAACGGACCTGATTGCGATCGCCATCCAGTTTTCCCTCGACGCTCCCCACTTTCACATCCAGCTGCGCCTGCCCTTTTTCCTGGAACGGCGTCAACATTTTCAGTACCGACGAATCTTGTTTGATTTCATGCGTATAGAAAACCCGCTCTGTTTTACCGTCCTCAGCGGCGACTTTTTTCTTCAGGTTGACCGGGATCAGCTGATAATGCCGCAGCGTCAGTTCTCCGTTGCGGAAGGTGAAATCCGCCCGGCCGACATATTTTCCCCACTCATGGGCCTGAACGATCCAGATACCGTTCTGGCGATCGGGCGCGCATGGCGTACCCGGCACATAGTCCACCTGTTTTTTATTCTCGCCGGCCATACAGACCGGATCCTGCGAATGGCCGCCGACGATCATATCCAGATAACCCGCCGGCAGGCTGCGCGCCATTTCCACATCGCCCGGCGCGTTCGAACCGTGCTTGCCGTCGTCATAGTGCCCCATATGGGTTGCGGCAATGATGACGTCGGGCTTTTCATTGCCGCGCAACGCCTCGACGACCTGCTTCACTTCCGCGGCGGGCTGACGAAATTCGATATCGGTGAAATATTCGGGATTGCCCAATTTGGCCGTGTCATCGGTGGTCAGGCCGATAACGGCGATTTTGACGCCTTGTTTATCAAACAGCGCATAGGGCTTAAATAAGCGTTTACTGGTGCTTTTTTGATAAATATTGGCCGACAGCAGGGGAAAATGCGCCCATTTTTCCTGCTGTCTCAGCACGCTGAGCGGATTATCGAATTCATGATTACCCAGCGCCATCGCATCGTAACCCACCATATTCATGCCGCGGAAATCGGGTTCGGCATCCTGTAAATCCGACTCGGGAACGCCGGTATTAATATCCCCGCCGGAAAGCAACAGTAAGCTTCCGCCTTTGGCGGCAACCTCCTGACGAATTTGATCAACCAGCGTTTTCTGCGCGGCCAGCCCATATTCGCCGTGTTCGTTGTGCCAAAAATGGCCGTGATGATCGTTGGTGTGCAGTATGGTGATGGCGTACGTCTTATCTTTTTCCCAGGCCATGGCCCCAAACGGCGCCAGCGCCAGCGATATCGCCAAAGTACAGCCCAGTATTTTCGTTGAAAAACGCATCAGAAAAAATCCCCGTTTATTTTAAATATGCCGCTAGAGAGCATTATCAGAACATACCGACAACGCGCCATACGCAAAGCGTGCAGCCGCCCTCTCCCTGTCGTCAGCATTGTATAATAGACACATATCGCCAGAAACACAGCCCCGGCCGTTTTGCCCGGCTGTCTTCGCACTGTAACGAATTCCTCATAATATGGATGCTTCATCGGAATAATCCGTTAATATGCGTTTTATTCCCTATTTTCTATGGTCTCGGACTGACGGAGAGCGTTTTTTTACTAAACAAGGAAAGAAATCATAAGGTATACTGACCAAGAAGCAGGCTTTATAGTGATAATTACGCATGTTTATCAATGCTTCTCCGGAGAAACCCTCCGTAAATCTGTGTTACCATGGAAATATGCTGATAAGCTAACATTTTTGACAGAATACCTGTTTTACCCAAGCAACATTTCTCTATATGCAATAGAATTTATACCAGAAGTCCGCTCATTCACTTTTCATACATGGCAAAAGGAGTCGGGATGCATGTTGCAACACCTCTAATTTCAACGATCGCCGGAGGGCTGGTTCTCGCCTTCCTGCTCGGTATTTTGGCAAACCGCCTGCGCATTTCCCCTCTTGTCGGTTATCTGGCCGCCGGTGTGCTTGTCGGACCCTTTACCCCGGGATTTGTCGCCGATACCTCGCTGGCGTCTGAGTTAGCCGAGCTCGGGGTTATTCTGTTGATGTTTGGTGTTGGCTTGCATTTCTCCCTGAAAGACCTGATGGCGGTTAAATCGATCGCCATTCCCGGCGCGATTGCGCAGATTGCCGTGGCGACGCTGCTCGGGATGGGGCTTTCCGCCCTGCTGGGCTGGAGCCTGGCGAGCGGGCTGGTGTTCGGACTCTGCCTTTCCACCGCCAGTACCGTGGTGTTATTACGCGCGCTGGAAGAGCGTCAGCTGATTGACAGCCAGCGCGGCCAAATCGCCATCGGCTGGCTGATTGTCGAAGATCTGGCCATGGTGCTGACGCTGGTTCTGCTGCCCGCCTTTGGCGACATGATCGGCGCAGAACATGCCGACACCGGTAAACTGCTGCGCGATCTGGCCTGGACCATCGGTAAAGTCATCGCCTTTATCACCTTGATGATCGTCGTCGGGCGCCGCCTGGTGCCCTGGGTGCTGGCAAAAAGCGCCAGCACCGGCTCCCGCGAGCTATTTACGCTGGCGGTGCTGGCCATGGCGCTGGGGATCGCTTTCGGAGCGGTGAAACTGTTTGACGTTTCCTTTGCGCTGGGCGCGTTCTTTGCCGGCGTGGTGTTGAACGAGTCCGAGCTAAGCCAGCGCGCCGCGCATGATACGCTGCCGCTGCGCGACGCGTTCGCGGTGCTGTTCTTCGTTTCCGTCGGCATGCTGTTCGACCCGATGATTCTGATCAACGATCCGGTCGCGGTGCTGGTTACCCTGGCGATTATCGTCTTTGGTAAATCCGCCGCCGCGTTTCTGCTGGTGCGGCTCTTCGGCCACTCGAAGCGCACGGCGCTGACCATCTCCGCCAGCCTGGCGCAAATCGGCGAATTCGCCTTTATTCTCGCCGGGCTGGGCATCGCCCTGGGATTGCTGTCCGAAGAGGGACGCAGCCTGGTGTTGGCGGGCGCCATCCTTTCCATCATGCTTAACCCGCTGCTTTTTACCATGCTCGAACGCTATCTGGCGAAAAATGAAACCATTGAAGAACAGATAGTGGAAGAAGCGATCGAAGAAGAGAAACAGATCCCCGTCGATATGTGCAACCACGCGCTGCTGGTCGGTTACGGGCGCGTCGGCAGCCTGATCGGCGCCAAGCTTCATCAGGCGGGTATCCCGGTGGTGGTGGTGGAGAACTCCCGCGCGCGCGTCGACGCGCTGCGTGAGCAGGGCATCAAGGCGGTGCTCGGCAACGCCACCAAACCGGAGATTATGGAGATCGCCCGTCTGGACTGCGCCCGCTGGCTGTTGCTGACCATCCCCAACGGCTATGAAGCCGGTGAAATCGTCGCGGCGGCGCGTGAAAGAAGGGACGATCTGGAAATTATCGCCCGGGCGCATTACGACGACGAAGTCGCCTATATCACCGAGCACGGCGCCAATCAGGTGGTAATGGGCGAACGAGAGATCGCCAACAGCATGATTACCTTGCTCAAGCTTGAAGAAATGCCGGCGACGCCGCAGGAGTGCCCGATCTAATCCTTATCAGGCGGGCGTTGCCCGCCTGCTCTTTTCGCCTATTCCGCTTTCGCCACCAGTTGTTCCAGCAGATCGATATGCAGCGGATCGTCGTTTAATGCCGGAATATAGGTAAATTTCTCACCGCCCGCGTGCAGGAATATCTCCCTGTTTTGCTCCTGAATCTCTTCCAGCGTTTCCAGACAGTCCGCCGCAAAGCCGGGGCACATAACCTGAATATGCTTAACGCCCTGCGCCGGCAGGCCTTTCATCGTCTCATCCGTATAGGGCGTCAGCCAGGGCTCACGTCCAAAACGCGACTGAAAGGTCACCAGCACCTTCTCTTCAGGCAAGCCTAACGCCGCCACCAGCTCCCTGGAGGTCGCCATACAGCGCAGCGGGTAGTCATCCCCCTCGCTGGCATAGCGCGCCGGAATGCCGTGGTAAGAGAGCACCAGCCTGTCCGGCTCCCCCTGTTCGGCAAACGCCCGCTCTACGCGGGATCGCAATGCGGCGATATAAGCGGGATGCTGAGCATAATCGCGAATAAAACGGATGGCGGGCAAACGGCGGTATTGCCGCAACAGCCTGGCCAGCCCGTCCCAGACGGCGGCCGTCGTCGAGCAGGAATATTGCGGATAGAGCGGCAACACCACCAACTGCGTGACGCCCTGCGCCAACAGCTTATCCAGCGCCGAATGCAGGCTGGGAGAGCCATAGCTCATCCCCAGCTCAACCGGAACATCCGCCATGCGCGCCGCCAGCGCCTGTTGTTGGCGGCGGCTAATCACCAGCAGCGGCGAGCCGCCCTCCATCCACACCGACTGGTAGAGCTTCGCCACGCGCGGCGAGCGGAAAGGCAAAATAACGCCGCGCAGTAGCGGCCACCACAGCAGCCGTGAGGTATCAACCACCCGCCGGTCGCTGAGGAATTCAGCCAGATAGCGTTTCACCGCCCGCGGGGTGGGCGCATCGGGGGTGCCCAGGTTCACCATCAGCACGCCGTACTTCTGTTGCGTCATCACAGCCTTCCTCTTCTGGAGCGGCAGGCTTCCACTGCCCGCTCCGTATCTGGTATCAGACTGTCTATTGTAGCGAAAAACGCCGCATAAAAACGGCAAGATAGCGGGGATAAAACCGATGCCACCAATAGGAAAAACAGGGGGAATGATGCCGGCGCGCAGCGACGGGCAAAAAAATGCCAGGCGAACGCCTGGCGGCACTATCGTAAACCGTCGGGAATTAACCCAGGATCTTTTCCAGCTCGGCGCGCACTTCCGCAACTTTACGCGTCCCTTCCACCTTGAAGTAGCGGGTATTGCCGGCATCCGCTTCTTTCTGGTAGTAAGCCACCAGCGGCGCGGTCTGCTGATGATACTCCACCAGACGTTTACGCACCGTCTCTTCCTGATCGTCTTTGCGGGTAACCAGCTCTTCACCGGTCACGTCGTCTTTGCCTTCCACCCGCGGCGGGTTAAATTTCACGTGGTAGACACGCCCGGAAGCGGGATGCACCCGACGCCCGACGATGCGATCGACAATCAGTTCGTCAGGAACCGCAAACTCGATAACATAATCCACGTTGATGCCCGCCTCTTTCATGGCGTCAGCCTGGGGAATGGTACGCGGGAAGCCATCCAGCAGGAAACCGTTACGGCAATCGTCCTGAGCGATGCGCTCTTTTACCAGCGCAATAACCAGTTCATCAGTGACCAGCTTGCCGGCATCCATGATTTCCTTGGCCTGCTTGCCCAATTCGCTGCCGGCTTTTACCGCCGCACGCAGCATATCGCCGGTGGAAATCTGCGGAATACCGTATTTTTCCATGATGAATTGAGCCTGAGTACCTTTGCCTGCGCCCGGAGCGCCCAGCAGAATAATACGCATTGCGTAAATCCCCTTGCTATAGAGTATTTATAAAATAAATTTGAAAAGCGCTAAACCATACCATTCCAGGCGTTTATCCTCAAGGAACGGGCTCGTTTCAGCCTGTCGGCGGCGGTCAGAAAACTTCATTGCCGACGTTTTGGGGCGACGGCAAACGGGCGGAACACCCGTTTAATGTCGTTTGGCGGCAGCCGTGGGCCGCCGCCATAAGGTCTATTATTTACCCGTCAAGCCGGACAACACTTTCTCAAAGTCATTGAACGGACAGAAGCCGTCGGCGTTGACCGGGCACCCTTGCAGTTCAAGCGTGACGCGCTGCGGCGGATTGGCCCGATTAAGCTGTGCCAAGGTTCTGAGCTGATCGGTGGATTGATAGACATATTCCATTTTCAGCAGCGACGCGCCGCTGGCGTTATCTTTCCAGCGCTCGAATACCACTTTGCCGCCGATCGGCGTGGTTTCAAACTGATGCGGCAATGTGTAGGGTTTGACGCCCAATGCCGAAAACAGCGACGCGACGTTTGAGTCATGTCCCACCAGGAAAGTAAATTTCGGCGTGTTCTCGCCGAACGAACGCTCCAGTTCCTTAACCAGATTCACCGAAACTTCTTTGGCGACCACCGGGGCGCTGAACACCACGCTGTTATAGTATTCCTTGATCGACACCAACGATTCGAACTGCTGGTTGTCTTTGATTCTGCCCCAGCCGACGCTCTCGATCGGCGCGCCTTCATAGTATTGCAGAATAAACGCATCTGAAATCGAGGTGCCGGTTCTTAGCGGGCCGGAGACGCCGGGTTCCTGATCGGCAACGATTTTTACCGTGGTTGGCTGAGCCGTAAGATCGCACTGTTTATCATCTTTGCAATTTGCCGATTCGGCATAGCGGATCACCTGCGCCATCTGCTGGTAGGTTGGCTTCAGCCTCTCATTCAGGCCGTCAAGGCCTTTTTCGCCGGCCGTTTTATTAATTGAATCAATGGCCCGCTGCTTAAAGTCAGCGCTGCCGTCGCGGATAATCGGATTAAAGGTCGCATCCATCGTGCCTAATTTTTCTTTATGCTCCACCGGTACGATGCAGCCCGGAAACGCCCCTACGGCGAAGTATTGGGCGGTGGCGATGGTACGTTGCAGGCTGTTGGCGTAAAAACGCACCTCTTTTTCCGTCGGACAGCTATCAGCGGCCAACAGGCGGTTATCCACCAGCCATTCGCTGAAATAGTGGCCGAAGAAAGCTTCCAGCACGCCGCCGCGGGTAGTCAGATAGCTGCTGGGGGTATCCCATTGCGGCCAGGCGTCCGGCGTCATTTTGCCGAGGGTACTGCTCGGACTCGCCAATGGCGCCCGCAGACCGTGGCGGCTAAATACCACGACCTGCTCCAAGGCAAAATTATCACCGCTGGCCAGGGTTTCTGTTGAAAACGGCAACAGTAAAGGCAGACAAAACAGCGCCTTCATTTTTAATGACATTATGCACTCTCCTCGTTGAGGAAATGTTATTTCCTCTGTTAAAAAAACGCTCCCGGCGTTTTTCAACGTCGCTTGCGATGGCCTGAAAGGTGGCGGGCAGGACGCCCGCCATAAAAAAAGAAAATACCGGGATCCATTAAATAGTAGGCCTGACGGCGGGTTAGTGACTGGTTGAGAGGATAAAGAGTCATCAAAGTGTGATTTAAATCAGGTAAGTCTGGCGAATGCGGCAGATATTTTTCGATGGCGCATGGATTTATGCGGGGACGGTCGATTTTTTTATCTTTGCGAGAGCAATATTTATCTTTGTGAAATATGTTTTTTACCGCAGGATCAAAAACCCCCGAATGCATCGGGGGTTTGTGCGGCAGAGACTCAGAGCAGCATCAGGCGCTCAGTAACTGATTCATCCGGCGGATAAACTGGTTAGGATCGTCCAGCGTACCGCGCTCAGCCAGCAAAGCCTGATCCAGCAGCAGTTCAACCCACTCGGCGAACTGCGCGTCGTCGCTCACGTCGGAGGCGCGTCTGACCAGCGCATGATCCGGGTTGAGTTCAAAAATATACTTCACTTCCGGCGCCTGCTGCCCGGCGGCGGCGAACAGCTTCGCCATCTGGGTGCTCATTTCGTTGGCGTCGGTGGTGACGATCGCCGGCGTATCCGTCAAACGGTGGGTCAGACGAACCTCTTTCACCCGATCGCCCAGCAGCGTTTTTACGCGCTCAACGAAAGGCTCCAGCGCTTTTTCCGCTTCTTTCTGCGCGTCGGTTTCTTCATCCGCCAGTTTGTCCAGCGCCTCATCCGCTTTGCTGACGGACTGGAATTGCTTACCGTCGAACTCCGTCAGGTAGCTCATCATCCATTCGTCGATGCGATCGGAGAGCAGCAGCACCTCAATGCCTTTCTTGCGGAACAGCTCCAGATGCGGGCTGCTCTTCGCCGCGGCATAGCTGTCCGCGGTAATGTAGTAAATCTTCTCCTGCCCTTCCACCATGCGGCCGACGTACTCTTCCAGCGAGACGGTCTGCGCCGAGCTATCCGAATGGGTGGTGGCGAAGCGCAGCAGCTTGGCGATGGCTTCCCGGTTGCCGCCATCTTCCGCCGGTCCCTCTTTCAGCACCAGGCCGAACTGCTGCCAGAATGTCTGATATTTTTCCTTATCGTCCTGCGCCAGTTTTTCCAGCATCTGCAACACGCGCTTGGTCAGCGCATTGCGCAGATTCTGGGTAACGCGGCTGTCTTGCAGAATTTCGCGGGAAACGTTGAGCGGCAGGTCATTGGAATCAATCAGGCCGCGCACGAAGCGCAGGTAGTTGGGCATAAACTGTTCCGCGTCATCCATGATAAACACGCGCTGCACATAAAGTTTCAGGCCGTGCTTATGGTCGCGGTTCCACATGTCCCACGGCGCCTGGGCGGGAATGTACAGCAGGCTGGTATATTCCTGTTTCCCCTCCACCCGGTTGTGGCTCCAGATCAGCGGGTCGGTAAAATCATGGGCGATATGCTTATAGAATTCGGTATATTCTTCATCGCTGATTTCGGATTTGCTGCGCGTCCACAGCGCCTGGGCTTTGTTGATTTTTTCCCAGCTTACGGTGGCTTCGCCGCCTTCCTCTTCACTTTCATGGCGCGTTTCGATTTCTACCGGCAGCGCGATATGATCGGAGTATTTGCTGATGATGGAACGCACGCGCCAGTCATCGAGGAACTCATCTTCGCCCTCGCGCAGGTGCAGGGTAATTTCGGTGCCGCGATCTTCTTTGGTGATATCGGCAATGGTGTAATCCCCTTCACCGGCGGATTCCCAGAACACGCCTCGATCGGCGGCGGCGCCCGCGGCGCGAGTGCGCACGGTCACTTTATCGGCGACGATAAAGGCGGAGTAGAACCCCACCCCGAACTGACCGATCAGCTGGCTGTCTTTTACCTGATCGGAGCCCAGCGACTCCAGAAATGACTTGGTGCCGGATTTGGCGATGGTGCCGAGATTGTCGATCACCTCGTCGCGGCTCATCCCGATGCCGTTGTCGGAAATCGTCAGCGTGCGTTTTTCCTTATCGGTGGAAACGCGCACGCGCAGCTCGCCGTCCCCTTCGTATAATTCAGGCGAGGAGAGCGCGCGAAAACGTAGTTTATCTGCCGCATCGGAGGCATTGGAGATCAGTTCACGCAGAAAGATTTCTTTGTTGGAATAGAGTGAATGGATCATCAAGTGCAGCAGTTGCTTTACTTCAGACTGGAATCCGCGGGTTTCTTGGCCTTTCATACTCATTATTGCTTACCTCAATCCTAATATTATTCAGGCTGATTACATTGGCGATGAGCATAAAGTGGGGATACATGGCGATGATTTCAAGGGGCGATAAAAGACGGAACGGAGAAAAATCGCCAGGAAAGGAAGCAATGAAAGGGCCGTCGGGCAGAAAGCCCAACAGCCGGAAGCATTAGAATCTGAAAGGCTGACGCCCGGCCAGCGAATGAGACAATGTGGTGCCGTCCACCATTTCCAGTTCGCCGCCGACTGGTACGCCGTGCGCGATGCGGCTGGCCATCACGCCGTACTGCGAGCACAGTTCGGCAATATAGTTGGCCGTCGCGTCGCCCTCCACCGTCGGGTTGGTGGCCAGAATCACTTCGCTGACGGATTCGCTTTGCAGCCGCTCTTCCAGCCGCCCCAGCCCGATATCATCCGGGCCGATGCCGTCCAGCGGCGACAGATGCCCCATCAGCACGAAGTAACGCCCGGCAAACTGCCCGGTCTGCTCGACGGCGTGGATATCCGCCGGGCTTTCCACCACGCAGATTTGACCGTTTTGCTGGCGCCTGGGGTTCGAGCAGATCGAACACACATCCTGTTCGGTAAAGGTGCGGCAATCCGCGCAGTGACCGATTTCAGACATCGCGCGGGTCAGCGCCTGCGCCAGACGCATTCCCCCGCTGCGATCGCGCTGCAACAGCTGAAACGCCATACGCTGGGCGGACTTCGGCCCGACGCCCGGTAAACAGCGCAGCGCCTCCATCAGCGATTCAAGAAGCGGACTGGTTTGCATCAGAACGGCATCTTAAAGCCCGGCGGCAACTGCATGCCGCTGGAAACCGACGCCATTTTTTCCTTCTGCGTTTCGGCAACGCGACGGGCGGCGTCGTTGAACGCCGCGGCGATCAGGTCCTCCAGCATCTCTTTGTCGTCTTCCATCAGGCTGGGATCGATCTCCACCCGGCGGCAGTTATGCGCGCCGTTGATGGTGATTTTGACCAGCCCCGCGCCCGATTCGCCGGTGACTTCCAGATTTGCAATCTCTTCCTGCATCTGCTGCATTTTTTCCTGCATCTGCTGGGCCTGCTTCATCAGGTTGCCAATTCCACCTTTACCAAACATAGTTTTCTCTCTATCACGTCGGGCTGCGCACACGCAGCGGTTAAACAGGGCGGATACTCTCTTCGTCCAGTTCCGCATCAAAGAAACGCCGCAGCGTTTGAATCGTATTATCAGCCATAATCGACTGGCGCGCCTGCGCCAGCTTTTCTTCATAAATTGCCTGGCGCCACTCCAGCGGCGTCAGCACCGCCGGGTTGTCGTCTTCGATCACCGACAGCTCGATGGGGTGGCCATAGTGCGCCGTCAAGGCTTCCGTCAGGGTTTGCTGCGCCGCCGGCGAGTTGAGATGGCGCTGGGAAGAGCGCAGATGCAACTGTACTTTACCGGCCTGCGGGCACTCCCTGAACGCGTTTAACGCCAGCTGTTGCACCAGTTTCGGCAACGGCAGGCGATTGATTTCCGCCGCCCACTCATCGCGCTCCATCGCCTCTTGCGCCAGGCGCGCCGCCAGTTCGGGCGTTTTTTCATGCTCCAGCGCCGAACGCAGCGCCTTCGGCGTGGCGACATCGGTTTTGACGTGCTCCACCTTGTTCTGCGCCCGCCAGCGATAGGCTTCCGGTTTCTTCGCCGCGGCCGATGCGCCGTCTGCGGCGCTTTTGCGCTGCATGCTGCGCTCCGTCACCGAGGCTAAACGCTCAAGTGCCGAATTCGCCGGCCGCGTTTTATTTAACGCCGCCGGCTCAGTTTTTTTTGGCGGGGTCGCCCCCTGCTTGCGCAACAGTTGGCTGCGCGCCTGCAACAGCTGCGACGTGGCGTCGGAAAGCCCGTCATCGACCGGCGGTGGCGGCTCAGGCGATTCAGCGGCGGGCGGCGAGGATGCATCCGCCGCGCCGGCCGGGTGAGACGGCGCGGCCGCGCTTTCCTGCCGCCCGGCGGTTAACGCCGGGTTAGCCGCCGGCGTGGGTTTCAGCGCCGGCGCGGACTGCGGCGGCGCATCGGCCGACGCCGTCCGCGTGTCAATAATTTGCTGGGGATGAAAGGCCAGCGCGCGCAGCAGCGTCATTTCCACGCCCATACGGCGATCCGGCGCATAAGAGAGCTCTTTGCGGCCAATCAGCAATGTCTGGTAGTAGAGCTGTACGTCCGCCGGCGGCAGGGCGCGGGCCAGATCCCGCAGGCGGGCTTCAACCGCCGCATAATCATTGCTCAGCGCGGCCGGCAGCAGTTGAACCATCGCAATGCGATGCAATAGCGTCAGGGTTTCAACCAGCAGCGACTCCCAGTCGACGCCGCGCGCCGCCGCCTGATCGAGCAAAGACATCACGCGCACGCCGTCGGCCTGCACCAGCGCTTCAATGATCGCCAGCGGTTGCTCGTCGTCCAGGGTTCCCAGCATCTGGCTGACCGAGGCCGTCGTCACCTGCCCCTGCCCCATGGCGATAGCCTGATCGGCGAGGCTGAGCGCATCGCGCAGGCTGCCGTCGGCGGCGCGGGCCAGCAATTGCAGCGCCCTTGGCTCGCTCGCCAGATTTTCGGCCTGCAACACCTTCTCCAGGTGCGCCCGGATTTGCTCGACATCCAGCGCCTTGAGGTGAAACTGCAAGCAGCGCGACAGGATCGTCACCGGCAGCTTTTGCGGATCGGTGGTCGCCAGCAGGAATTTTACGTGCGGCGGCGGCTCTTCCAGCGTTTTCAGCAGCGCATTAAAACTGTGGCGCGACAGCATATGCACTTCATCGATCAGGTATACCTTGAAACGCCCGCGCGCCGGGGCGTACTGCACGTTGTCCAGCAGGTCGCGGGTATCCTCGACCTTGGTGCGGGAAGCGGCATCGATTTCGATCAAATCGACAAAGCGGCCCTGCTCGATTTCACGGCAATTGTCACACTGGCCGCAGGGCGTCGCCGTTACGCCGTTTTCACAGTTGAGTCCTTTCGCCAGCAGGCGGGCGATGGTGGTTTTGCCGACGCCGCGCGTGCCGGAAAATAGGTAGGCGTGATGAATTCTGCCTAAAGAAAGGCCATTGGCTAAGGCGGTCAGGACATGCTCCTGACCGACGACATCAGCAAAGGTTTGAGGACGCCACTTACGGGCAAGAACCTGATAGCTCATCAATACCGCAACAGTCGAGTTATTGAGGAGGCCATGCTAACACAGCCGCGCGGTTATCGGCGAGACCGTTGTGATTAATGACCGGGGAAGTCGACCAGGCTATAGCAGGTCACGCCCAGCGCTTCCAGGCGCTGCGCGCCGCCCAGATCGAACAGATTGATAACAAACGCGGCGTCGGTTACCGTGCCGCCCAGACGACGGATCAGTTTTATCGTCGCCTCTACCGTTCCGCCCGTCGCCAGCAGATCGTCGATAACCAGGACGTTATCCTTGGCGTTAATCGCATCCGCATGAATTTCCAGGCTATCCGAGCCATATTCCAGTTCATAGCTTTCGCTGATGATCGGACGCGGCAATTTGCCCGGTTTACGCACCGGAACAAATCCGACGCCCAACGCCAACGCAACCGGCGCGCCAAACAGAAAGCCGCGCGCCTCAGTGCCCACCACCTTGGTGATCCCGGTATTGCGATAGCGCTGCGCCAGCATATCGATACTGGCGGCATACGCCGTCGGATCTTCCAGCAGGCTGGTCACGTCACGGAACAGTATGCCCGGCTTCGGATAATCGGGAATGCTTTTGATGCTGCTTTTAATCAATTCTTGCTGTTGCGCCGTTGCGGTCATCATCTCTGTGCCTGATAAAACGTTCTGCTCATACCAATGCCGGCCGCTCCCCGCCCATCCTTCCATCAACATCAGAAGGTAATGGCGGTTTTCGAAACAGGAAAAGTGGCGGTCCGCGCACGAAAACGCTCAAATCTAGTCAAACTGGCCGATAAATGCAACACGTCCCCACGATCTCAGCGTATTTTTTTATGACCGTCCACCACCGGCAGACGAAGCATAAACGTCAGCAAAATCGCCAGGACCACCAATAACAAGACTCTAACCCAGTTGATTTTAACCAGCCAGAGGGAGAGCGCAAAGGTCAATAAAATAACCATAACCGCTTTCCATTTCGCTCCGGGCGGCAATGCCCGGTATCGCTGCCAGTGGCGCAAATATCCCCCGAACCAGGAGCGGTACAGCAGCCAGTGATGGAAACGCGGCGACGAACGGGCAAAACACCAGGCGGCCAACAATAAAAAGGGCGTGGTCGGCAACACCGGCAATACGACGCCCAACGTTGCCAGAACGACGGCCACCCACCCTATGACAATCAGCACCGCGCGATACATATTCACCTTTTGTCCGTCCGCTGTTAATGGGTAAATAAAGCGCAACCCGGCCAACCACACTTTATCATCAACATTGGCCGAGTGTTAATGGCGGTGCGGAAATCAGCATATCCCGGCGAATAAGTTGTGTCGGACGTTATTCCCGGGCAAGCTAGGCTATCGGCTTAGGCAAGCCAATAATAGGTAGGGAACCGAGTGAATACCCACAAACTGCTGCTGGTGCTTGAACGACAAATCGACACGCTGGCGAAAGCGATCGCGCCGCTGGCGGATAAGCCGGTGTCGCAATCACGCTTCGATCGTCAGCTGTTCAGCAGCTATGGCACAAGGCTGAAAGATTATTTCCACGAGGTTGAGCAGAATCTGCAATCCATCAGGCAGTTGGTCGCCGAGCAACGTTCCGATCGGGTGGCGTTTATGGCCGACAAACTGGTGAGGCAAATCACGGCGCTGCAACGCGAACTGGCGACGCAGTCTTTACGACGTCAGGAGCGGGCGACGGCAACGCCAGAGCAGGATCTTTACCATAAGCTGGCCGAACACCAGGACTATGAGCGGCGCCTGCTGTCGATGATCCATGACCGGGAAAGCCTGCTGAACGCTGAAACGCGGCCGGGCGAGCAGCAACGCCTGCAAAAAGAGCTGGCGGCGCTGGAAGGACGGCTGGCCCGATGCCGCCAGGCCCTGTCACGCCTGGAGCGAGTAATTGAACGCCGGGAGCAGGGATTGTAAATTCCGGCGGGTTCTTTTTATTCTCTGCTATATCTATAAGCCTGAAGGGGAGAGCGACATGTCACTGGAAAATGCGGCTCCGGAAGTCAAGCTGGCGGTCGATCTGATTATGCTGCTGGAGGATAACCACATCGCCCCGCAGGTGGCGCTCGCCGCCCTGGAAATCGTGCGCAAAGATTTTCAGCAAAAAGCGCAGCGGGAAAGAGGCGACGCGGTCGAATAGTGCCCGTTCGGCATGGAGAATCAGCCCTCTTCTTTTCTTACCGAATGGGCTTCCGTCGGCGCGGACTGACGAAACGACGCGCTGAAGCGCAGCATATCGATAAAGGAGTCAACCAGCACCGGGGCGTCCCGCGCAAGATCGAAGCTTTCCGGCATAAACAGCCAGTTTTCCATCAGGCCGGAAAAATAAGCGCGCAGCGCGACGGCGGCCCGATGGGGCTGAATATCCTCGGGCAGCAAGCCCATGCGGATACAGCGTATTAAATGGCTTTCAATATCGGAGTAGCAGCCGAAATAAAGCTCCTTGCGGGCGTTGAAAGAGGGTAGCATTTCACCGACGAACTCACATTTATGAAATACAATCTCCATCATCAATCGCCACTGGTTGTCATTTACCGTTAAACGAAGCATATAAATCAACAGCTCACGCATCACATGGAGTGGATTATCAGGAAATTTTGTTTGATACTCTAATTCGAACTGACCGAGCTTCAACTCGGCCTGAATCCATATTTCGTCAAACAGCTCGGCTTTATTTTTAAAATGCCAGTAAATAGCACCGCGGGTTACCCCGGAGGCAGCGGCAATGTCAGCCAGCGATGTTGCGGACACGCCGTGCTCTGAGAACGCTCTCAACGCTGCATCCAGTATCTGTTGTCGGGTTTCCTGAGCCTGCTGTTTGGTTTTTCGTGCCATATCGTTGTATTTGAAACAAAGGATGATTTACATACATTCGAGTATGTATGTAACATAGCATCAACATAAGATTATCGCAGCAATGGGTTTTAAAACGCGTGATCCATTGGTCAATTTCAAATCGGATACTTGAGGTTTATCTATGAACAAAAACAGAGGGCTAACGCCTCTGGCGGCAGTTCTGATGCTTTCTGGCGGCTTAATTCTCGCGGGATGTGATAATAGTGAACAACAGGCAGGGGCGCAACAACAGCCCCCCGAAGTCGGCATCGTAACGCTGAAAGCGCAACCTCTCAATGTGACGACCGATTTACCAGGCCGCACCAACGCCTATCGTATCGCGGAAGTCCGCCCTCAGGTCGGCGGTATTATTCTTAAGCGCAACTTTACCGAGGGCAGCGACGTCCAGGCCGGTTCATCGCTGTATCAAATCGATCCGGCTCCTTATCAGGCCGATCACAATAGCGCCAAAGGATCACTGGCCCAGGCTAAGGCAAGCGCCGAAATCGCCCGCCTGACGGTTAACCGCTATAAACCGCTGCTGGGAACCAATTACATCAGCAAACAGGATTACGATCAGGCCGTCGCCACCTTGCGTCAGGCCGACGCCAGCGTTCAGGCCGCCCAGGCCGCGGTGGATAACGCGCTAATCAATCTTGCCTACACCAAAGTCAATACGCCGATATCCGGCCGGGTGGGGAAATCAACGGTGACGGAAGGCGCTCTGGTTTCCACCGGCCAGACCACCGCGTTAACCACCGTGCAGCAACTCGATCCGATTTACGTCGATGTAACCCAATCAAGCAATGACTTTCTACGTCTGAAAAAAGAACTGGAAGACGGCACGCTGAAACAAAGCGAAGGCAAAGCCAACGTGCGCCTGCTGCTGGATAACGGTTCTGAATATGCGCAGCCCGGGACGTTGGAATTTTCCGATGTCACCGTGGATGAAACCACCGGCTCTATCACCCTGAGGGCGATTTTCCCTAACCCGCAACACGATCTTTTACCCGGCATGTTTGTCCGCGCTCGCCTGGATTCCGGCGTGAAAGACGACGCATTGCTGGCTCCGCAGATGGGCATTACCCGTAATGCGCGCGGCGAGGCAACCGCCATGGTCATCGGTGAAGGTGATAAGGTTGAGATTCGCAACGTGACCACATCAAAGGCCGTGGGTAATAAATGGCTGGTCACCGACGGTTTGAAAGCGGGCGATCGTATCATTGTGACCGGTTTGCAAAAGATTCAACCCGGCATTCAGGTAACGGGAAAAGAAGTCGCTCAAGATAACGAACAGCCGCAGCAGTCTCAGGCTGAACCCGCGAAGTCTTAACAGGAGCCGGTAATTCAATGGCTAATTTTTTTATAGATCGACCCATTTTTGCATGGGTAATCGCCATCGTGGTGATGTTGGCCGGGGCGTTGGCGATTGTGAATTTGCCCGTAGCCCAATACCCGACAATCGCTCCCCCTGCGATTGAAATTACAGCAACCTATCCGGGGGCGGACGCCTCAACGCTGCAAGACTCGGTAACGCAGGTTATCGAACAGAATATGAACGGCATCGATAACCTGATGTATATGGCTTCCAGCAGCGACTCATCAGGTACGGTTCAGATTACGCTGACCTTTGAAGCGGGAACCGACCCTGATATCGCGCAGGTGCAGGTGCAGAACAAACTCCAGTTGGCAATGCCGTTACTGCCGCAGGAAGTTCAGCAGCAGGGCGTCAACGTTCAGAAATCCAGCAGCAGCTTCCTGCTGATCGCCGCCTTCATCAGCGAAGACGGCAAAATGACCCAGCAGGACATTGCCGACTATGCGGCCGCCAACGTGCTGGACCCCATCAGCCGTACCAACGGCGTCGGTGATGCCCAACTGTTCGGCGCCCAGTACGCCATGCGTATCTGGCTGGATCCGAACAAGCTGAACAACTATCAACTGACCACCGGTGACGTCACCTCGGCCATTACCGTACAAAACAACCAGATTGCCGCCGGTCAGCTGGGCGGTTCGCCGCCGGTCGCCGGCCAGCAGCTGAATGCGTCGATCATTGCGCAAACGCGGCTGAAATCGCCGGAAGAGTTCGCCAATATTTTACTGAAGGTGAATTCGGACGGCTCGCAGGTACGCCTGAAAGACGTGGCGCGCGTTGAGCTTGGCGGTGAAAGCTACGACCTGATTGCGCGTTACAACGGCCAGCCGGCCGCCGGTATCGGGATTAAACTGGCGACCGGCGCCAACGCGCTGAATACCGCGACGGCGGTAAAGGAGGAGTTCTCTCGTCTGCAGGAATTCTTCCCGAGCGGACTGAACGTGGTTTACCCCTATGACACCACGCCTTTCGTTAAAATCTCCATTAACGAAGTGGTGAAAACGCTGGTGGAAGCCATCGTGCTGGTGTTCCTGGTGATGTACCTGTTCCTGCAAAACTTCCGCGCCACCCTGATCCCAACCATCGCGGTCCCTGTCGTACTGTTGGGGACGTTCGCCATCCTCTCGGCGTTTGGCTACTCCATCAACACGCTGACCATGTTTGCGATGGTCCTGGCGATCGGGCTACTGGTGGATGACGCCATCGTGGTGGTGGAAAACGTCGAGCGTGTGATGGTGGAGGAAGGTCTGCCGCCCAGGGAGGCCACCAGGAAATCGATGGGGCAGATACAGGGCGCGCTGGTCGGTATCGCGCTGGTCCTGTCGGCGGTGTTTGTGCCGATGGCGTTCACCGGCGGTTCAACCGGCGCCATCTACCGCCAGTTCTCCATCACCATTGTTTCCGCGATGGCGCTGTCGGTGCTGGTGGCATTGATTTTAACGCCGGCGCTGTGCGCCACGCTGTTAAAACCGGTCGCCAAAGGCGATCACGGCGCTAAAACAGGCTTCTTCGGCTGGTTTAACAACCTGTTCGAGAAAAGTACGCTCCACTATACCGACAGCATCGGCAATATTCTGCGCAGCACCGGCCGCTATCTGTTGCTCTATCTGCTGATTGTCGTCGGCCTGGCCCTGCTGTTTATGCGTCTGCCCAGCTCCTTCCTGCCGGAAGAAGATCAGGGCGTGCTGCTCAACATCGTGCAATTACCGGCCGGGGGTACGCAGGAAAATACCCAGAAAGTGCTGGATAAGATAACCAAGCACTATCTGGAAAATGAGAAAGACACGGTTCAATCGGTGTTTGCCGTCAATGGCTTCGGTTTCGCCGGACGCGGTCAGAACGCCGGTCTGGCGTTTGTCAGCCTGAAAGAGTGGGACGAGCGTAGCGGCTCGGAGAATAAGGTGGCCGCCATCGCAGCCCGAGCCAACGCCGCTTTCAGCCAGATCAAGGAAAGTATCGTTATCGCCACCAACATCCCGGCGATTGTCGAACTGGGTACGGCGACAGGCTTTGACTTCCAGCTGATCGACCAGGCCAACCTGGGGCATGAAAAACTCACCGAGGCGCGTAACCAACTGTTGGGTATGGCCGCGCAGCGCTCGGATACGCTGGTGCAGGTACGCCCTAACGGCATGGAAGATACCCCGCAGTTCCGGCTTACTGTCGATCAGGAAAAAGCGCAGGCGCTGGGCGTAGCCCTGTCGGATGTCAACGCCACGCTGGCGACGGCATTGGGCGGTACCTATGTGAATGACTTTACCGACCGCGGCCGGGTGAAGAAAGTTTACGTACAGGGCGACGCGCCGTTCCGTATGCTGCCGGACGATATCAAAAACTGGTATGTGCGCGGCAGCAACGGTCAGATGGTGCCCTTCTCCTCGTTCTCGACAAGCCACTGGGAATACGGCTCGCCGCGTCTGGAACGCTATAACGGCCAGCCGTCCATGCAGATTCAGGGGGCGGCCGCGCCGGGTAAAAGTACCGGTGAAGCCATGGCGCTGATGGAAGAGTTCGTCACCAAGCTGCCGCAGGGGATTGGCTATGAATGGACCGGTATGTCCTATCAGGAACGGCTGTCCGGCAACCAGGCCCCGGCGCTCTACACCATCTCGCTGATTGTGGTGTTCCTGTGTCTGGCCGCCCTGTATGAAAGCTGGTCGATTCCCTTCTCGGTCATGCTGGTCGTACCGCTGGGGATTCTGGGCGCGGTGGTTGCCGCCTCCATGCGCGGGCTGGAAAACGACGTCTACTTCAAGGTGGGCATGCTGACAACCATTGGGCTATCGGCGAAGAACGCCATACTGATCGTCGAATTCGCCAAGGACCTGATGGAGAAAGAAGGCAAAGGCCTGATCGAGGCGACGCTGGATGCGGTGCGCATGCGTTTGCGCCCCATCCTGATGACCTCCCTGGCCTTTATCCTCGGGGTTGTGCCGCTGGTTATCAGCTCGGGCGCGGGTTCCGGCGCGCAGAACGCCGTTGGTACCGGCGTAATGGGCGGGATGATTACCGCAACCGTGCTGGCCATCTTCTTCGTTCCGGTATTCTTCGTGGTGGTGCGCCGCCGCTTCGGCAAGAAAAACGAAGATGTTGAGCACCCCAACCAGCATATAGAACATCACTAATCCGCTCTCTATTTGAAAAGGCCGCAACCGCGGCCTTTTTTTTACTCCCCTTCCCCCTATTGCATAGCTCGCGCGCAACCCACGCGCTGAACCAGCCCCGCTCCGATAAATATCATGGTTGATCTTCACAATAAAAAAGCGCAATATTAAGTTATGTTATAACATAACAATTGAGGCGATATGAAAACAGGCATTCATCCTGACTATCGGACCGTGGTGTTTCATGATACCAGCGCCGATACCTATTACAGGCTCGGTTCAACCATCAAAACCGAGCGCACCATCGAATTGGAAGGCGTGAGTTATCCCTACGTCACCATTGATGTTTCTTCTGCGTCCCATCCTTACTACACCGGGAAGCAGAAAGAGTATGCCAAAGAGGGCAGCACCGCCCGCTTTCAGCAGCGCTTCGGCCATTTCTTCAAGTAAACAAGCGAGGAGATTCAAATGCAGGTGCTTAGCTCGCTGCGCTCGGCGAAAAACCGCCATAAAGACTGCATCGTGGTACGCCGCCGCGGACGTATCTACGTAATATGTAAAACCAACCCGCGCTTTAACGCCGTACAGGGCAGGAAAAAGAAAAAACGCTAATCCATTTCCTGTAACAATTCACCACGGCTCTGTTATATCTGTCACAGAGCCTTTTAAAGCACAAAAATAAAACAATAAAAAACAATAGGATAATGAGAGAGATTATATGTTTTCTTATACCCGCGGATAACCGGCCATCCTCCTCAGGCCATCGAAATGCGATCTATCCACAACCCCGTTTAATAAACTAATATTACTCACCCACTATTCCTTAACCGAAAAGTTTTGTGATTTAATCATCACAAATAGCGCAAAAAACCTTCTCTAATGTCCGCGAATCTTGGCGGCTCTTTTGCTATAGTTATATACAGTGCGTCATGACCTGCGTCAGCGCGGCATACCATGAGCGTCACTTGTTTTCATTAAAACCAAAAGATATTCTGTGATATCGGGAGGTGCAAAAACCATTGCGGGCTAAATTGTGGTTGTCGAAATCCCAGACGTTGAAATATTGCTTGTATACCCTAAATAATTCGAGTTGCAGGAAGGCGGCAAGGGAAGGACAAATTCGTCGGGAACGAATTTGACCAGCCAACGGCTGGCCTCCGGTGAGAGACAGGATGTCTCTCATTTAATCCCGATGAGCTTACACAGCTAAGTGATTCGGGTGACTGACAAATCTGCCTGGAGCAGATTTGAACGCTGCTTGCAGCGGCCCCAACGGGGCGAGGCCCAGGGAGGGGCCGAGTAATGCAGCCAACGCACCTGCAGCTTGAAGTATGACGGGTATAGACACCATGATTGTAGAAGCATGGTCAAGACTATTCTCTTATGAGTTTTGTCAGTCTGCCTGTTTGTCAGGCGTTACTGAATAACGGCTTAACGGAGGGATTGATATGGATGAGTACACACCCAAACATTATGATATTGCCCAACTCAGATTCTTATGTGAAAATCTATGCGATGAAAGCGTTGCAACGTTAGGCGATAGTAGTCACGGCTGGGTCAATGATCCAACATCTGCGATCAACCTCCAGTTAAATGAACTTATCGAGCATATAGCTACATTTATTCTGACATTTAAAATAAAGTATCCTAATGAAAGCGAGCTTTCTCAGCAGGTTGAACAGTATTTAGATGATACCTACGTACTATTTAGCAACTACGGCATCAATGATGCCGAGCTGCGCGGATGGCAGAAATCTAAAAAAAGATTATTCGGAATGTTCTCAGAAGGGAACATCTGTACGCCTGCTAAAACTTAAGCAATAATTTATCTTATATTTATTAACCACCAGGTACTGTTCGCATAAAGGCCAACATGAAAAAAATCGATTATTTGATGCGTTTGCGTAAATGCACAACCATTGACACGCTGGAACGCGTTATAGAGAAAAACAAGTATGAGCTCTCTAACGATGAACTGGAGATGTTCTATTCCGCGGCAGATCATCGTCTGGCAGAACTGACGATGAACAAACTTTACGACAAAGTCCCTACCGCAGTGTGGAAATACGTCCGTTAATTTTTGACGCAAAGTACATCAGCCCAGATATAAAATACATTGCGCCGATAACATTATCGGCCTTTGTTTCTATTGTCTTTTTAACGCTTGAATAAAGCAGCATTTGTAACAAACTGTATTTCTGATAAAAGAAATAATTAGAATCCTGCTTTTTTATAAAGATTATTAAATCGATATATCTTATCCCCAATCAGCAATAAAACAGATATATAACTTAAATAATTCGAGTGACAGGAAGGCTTGTCGAGTGAATGGCGGGTAGGTAGAAATTGGTGGAGGCCATGCCAGCTACATCCCGGCACACACGTCTCCTGCTGCGGCTGCTTCCTTCCGGACCTGACCGAGTCCACAGGTTAGTGTTGCGGGAGAACCGACAGGGCCCCCATTGACAGTGCTCCGTCAAACGTTCGTTACAACAGAGCGACGGGCATTATGGGTGATGGACAGGCCAATTGCAAGCTAACGCCGTCTGAACGTTGTTTTCTTGCCCAGCACGCTATGCCACTATAGGTTCTACATTATTTACCTTACCAATTGAAATACAGGAAGCCTTGGATGACAGGGGAAAACGACAATTTTCGCCAACGCGTTTTTCAAATCGTGGCGGCGATTCCTTACGGGAAAGTGGCGACCTATGGCGACGTGGCGCTGCTGACCGGCTCTCCTCGAGCATCGAGACAGGTCGGCGGGGTGCTAAAACGCTTGCCCAAGGACAGTAAGCTCCCCTGGCACCGGGTGATAAACCGCAAAGGTGAGATATCGCTGGTGGGCGGCGACCATCAGCGTCAGAAATCAGCGTTGCGGGCTGAGGGGGTGCGCTTTACCCGAGAGGGGAGAATCGATCTTGACAGGTTCCGTTGGCGGTACGCGCCGTAAAACCGCGGCGCATACCGTTTAGATAAATCACCAGGCGGATTGAACCGGTTGTGGTGGCGTTATTGACGGCGATTCCGACGACAACGGCGCCGAGCTGTGTGCGGGTAAAGGCACGGAGGGTACCGGCACCAGGACCAGATCGGCATTATTCACACCATTGGTGATAACCGGTAAAACATTCTCCGTCACCAGCACCACCCGGTTATCTATCGCCACGGCCGCGCTGAGTAAAATGCGCGCTTTAGGCTGGATATCGCCCGGATTATACGGCAACACAAACTGGAAAGGCGCCTGTTTCCCCTCGGTACGGGTGACTCGCTGGGTAATCACTTTTGAAGGCGCATCCGCCAGCGACGCATCGGATACCGTCACCGTTACCACCGCATTGGCCGGTAAGGCGATGCGCTGACGAATATTCACCGTCCCGGTAACGGCCGGCTGGGATATGGTTGCATGCTGAGCGGAACTGGATGTTACCGGCGCGCCGGTATGAGGAGAAACGCCATAATCACTCTTATCTGCACAAGCGGTCAACGTCATCGATACCATGATTCCACCTGCGATATGCCATAATTTCATGCGATCAGTCTCCTTTTATTATTGTCGGAATGCCGGTACAAAGAAACCGGCTTTCGCTATACCCAATAGACTTCAGGGTGCGGGAAGGGAGCAATCAAATAACCCCCCAGGGACCGGGAACACACCTGCAACCTGAAAAAATGAAGGGTATAAGTAGTATGGGTTACTTAATAGAATAATGATGGTACAAAATTCTGATATTTTCCTGGTTTATGATTTAAATTACTTATATCAACCCGTTAGCCCCCGATTTAAAATGCGTGATGGGTTTTCTCTTTCTAAATAACGTGCAACCAATGAGGCCGACAGCATGAGCCAGGCATTAAAAAACCTTCTCGACCTCCTGAATCTGGAAAAAATTGAGGAAGGGCTATTCCGGGGACAAAGCGATGATTTAGGACTGCGTCAGGTCTTTGGCGGACAGGTGGTAAGCCAGTCGCTGTCAGCGGCCAAACAGACCGTGCCGACGGAGCGCGGCATCCATTCATTTCACAGCTACTTCCTGTTACCGGGCGATAGCCGCAAACCGATTATTTATGATGTGGAAAATCTGCGCGACGGCAATAGTTTCAGCGCGCGCCGGGTCAGCGCCATCCAGAATGGCAAGCCGATTTTCTATATGACGGCCTCCTTCCAGAGCCATGAAGAGGGTTTTGAACATCAAAATGTGATGCCGGTGGTTACCCCGCCGGAAGAGCTCCGATCGGAGCAGGATATTGCGCAAAGCATGGCGCACCTGCTGCCGCCGCAGTTTCGTGATAAGTTCACCCAGCCGAGACCCATCGAGATGCGCCCGGTAAAATTTCATAACCCGCTGCAAGGGAAAGTGGAAGAACCGATACGGCATGTCTGGTGCCGCGCCAACGGTCCGCTGCCGGACGATGAACTCGTGCATCAATATCTGCTTGGCTATACATCCGACTGCAATTTTCTGTTAACCGCATTACAGCCGCACGGCATCGCCTTTCTGGAACCGGGTATTCAGGTTGCCACCATCGACCACTCGATGTGGTTTCATCGCCCATGCCGTCTCGATGACTGGCTGCTGTATAGCGTGGAAAGCACTTCCGCCTCGGGCGCCCGGGGGTTTGTACGCGGACAGTTTTATACTCGCGAAGGCGTACTGGTCGCCTCCAGCGTACAGGAAGGCGTTATGCGCCGCCTCTCCGCGGGCAAATAGCCGCCGTCGCTTGCGACGGCCCGTCATAAATAAAAAAACAGGGCGCGGAGATTATCCTGCGCCCTGCCCAATATATTCACACTAACTACTTACTGGTTGTAGGCATTCTCGCCATGGCTGTTGACGTCCAGACCTTCGCGCTCCTGCTCTTCCGGTACGCGCAGCCCAACGACCAGATCGGCCACTTTGAAAGCGATGAAGGCCGCCACGCCGGACCACACGAAGCAGACAATAACGCTGAACAGCTGTACCCAAACCTGGTGAGCCATTGTCACGCCTTCCGCATACCCCGTGCCGCCCAGAGACGCGGAGCTGAATACGCCGGTCAGAATACAACCTACGATACCGCAGACGCCGTGAACGCCGAACACATCGCAGGGGTCATCAACGCGCAGCCATCTTTTCAGTACGGTTACCCCCCACAGGCCGGCAAAACCACCGGCCAGGCCGATAATCAGCGCCCCGCCGACGCCCACCGTCCCGGCGGCTGGCGTAATGGCGACCAGACCGGCGATACAGCCCGAACAGGCACCCAGCAGCGAAGGCTTACCGCGTACCAGCCACTCGCCGGCAACCCATGCCAGAATCGCCGCGGCGGTCGCCACCACCGTATTCAGGAAGGCCAGACCGGCAATCTCATTTGCCGCACCGGCGGAACCGGCGTTAAAGCCGAACCAACCGATATACAGGATCGCCGTACCGATAAACACCATCGGCAGATTGTGCGGCTTCAGCGCTTCTTTACCGAAACCGGCACGTTTGCCCAACAGGTAGGCGCCGACCAGACCGGCGACCGCGGCGTTGATATGCACCACCGTGCCACCGGCGAAGTCCAGCGCGCCGTCAGCGGCCAGATAGCCGCCGCCCCACACCATATGGGTCATCGGCAGGTAAGAGAAAGTAAGCCACAGCGCGACGAAGATCAGCACCGCGGAAAAACGGATACGCTCGGCGATGGCTCCCACAATCAGCGCCACGGTGATGCAGGCGAATGAAGCCTGATAGGCCACGTGCACGTACTGATAGAATGTACCGGTAATCGAATCGACGGCGATCCCGTTCAGCAGGAAGTTGGAAAAACCGCCGAAGAAAGCGTTACCTTCGCTAAAGGCCAGGCTATAGCCGTAGACGACCCATAAAATACACACCAGCGCAAAAGAAATTATCACCTGTGACAGCATGGAAAGGACGTTCTTGGCGCGAATCAAACCGCCATAAAACAGCGCGATTCCAGGTATAGTCATAAAAAGTACCAGCGCGGTACAAATCATAATAAAAGCATTATCCGCTTTATCGATCGTTGGTGCCGCGGCCATCGCCCAGGACGGGAGCAAAGCAGCCACACCAAGACCCAATGAGGAGACAAGTTTTTTCATTTTCATCCATCCCTATTTACGCATCTAAGCCGGGTGTTAAAGTGCGGCTTCGTCAGTTTCGCCAGTACGAATACGAATAACCCGTTGTAATTCAGCAACAAAAATCTTACCGTCACCAATTTTTCCGGTATAGGCCGCTTTGCTGATGACATCAATGACTTCGTCCAGTTGATCATCGGCAATCGCGATATCGATTTTCACTTTCGGCAAAAAGTTAACGCTGTATTCCGCGCCGCGATACAGCTCGGCATGCCCTTTCTGACGTCCAAACCCCTTCACTTCAGTGACGGTAAGTCCCTGAATGCCGATGGAAGACAAGGCCTCACGCACATCCTCCAGCTTGAATGGTTTTATCACCACAGTAACCAGTTTCATTCATCATCCCCCTAACCGTTAAGTTCAGACTTTCGCCCGCCGCTATCTCGGATTACTCTCATTTCGGATTATCTTCACGCGGTAAATAAAGCAAAGGCTGTGCCATAAATGATTTAACCGACGGATATCAGCGCAAAGAACGCGGTTCAGGTCGGTTAACCGGGGGAAAAATCATCTCTGGGGGAAAAAAACCAAAAAAGCGGGGCACGCGGCGCACCACTACGGTGCGCCGCGCGTAATTTCAGTGCATGAAGACGAAAAACCGCATGAATATGCTTGGTGATGGTGCGAAGCAGCCGGCTGCCTCGGGTTTTCTCTTGTACTTCTGGGTGCATCCGGTCACGGCGTGGCGGCAGACTCGTTAGTCAGCGTAACCGCCAGCTCTTCTCCCGCCAGCTGCAGCTGATACATCTGGTAATAACGCCCCTGCCGGCGCAGCAACTGCTCGTGGGTGCCCTGTTCGACGGTCTGTCCGTGGTGGAGCACCATAATGGCGTCGGCCTCGACGATCGTCGATAGCCGGTGAGCAATGACAATCAGCGTCGTTTGGTCGCGGATGACGCTCAGCGCTTTCTGCACCGCCTGTTCCGTACCGGAATCAATATTCGCCGTGGCTTCATCCAATATCAGGATCTTGGGGGTTAGCACCAGCACCCTGGCGATCGCCAGCAGCTGTTTCTGCCCGGTGGACAAATTGTTCCCCTGCTCCCCAATGCAGGTATGCAACCCCTCAGGGAACGAACGCACCAGTTCGGATAGCTGCACAATATCAAGCACCCGCCATACTTCCTCTTCGCTGATATCGCGCCCCAGGGTGACGTTGGTATACATGGATTCGGCCAGCACCACCGGATCCTGCTGCACCATGGCGACATTCTGGCGCAGTACCTGATGCGACAGGGTTTGCAGCGGACGTCCATCCAGACGAATTTCGCCTTTATCCGGCGAATAATACCCCATCAGCAGATTGGCCAGGGTGCTTTTGCCGCTGCCGGTATGCCCAACCAGCGCCACGAACCCGCGCTCAGGGATAGTCAGGGAAATATGTTGCAAAACGTTTTTGCCGCTACCGTAAGAGAAGGAGACGTCGTCGATCTCCACGCGCCCCTGAGTAAGCATGCGCTCATCGCCGCCATAGCCTTGCTTCACGCCGTCCATCAGTTCAAAGATGCGCTCGCCGGCCACCACCGCCTGCTGCAGCATGGACTGCTGAGTGGTCAGCTCAATTAGCGGTTCATTTAGACGCCCCAGGTAATTGATAAACGCATACAGCACGCCGACGCCGACCGAACCCACGGCGCTAAAACCAAATTGCAGCAACAGACCGCATAGCACCATGGCGGAAAACAGGCTGAGCAACGGACGTAGCAGGAACCCGTCAAGGCGCAGAGTCTGCATGCGCGCCCGATAATGCTCCCGGCTGGCGCCGCCCAGGCGTTCGCCGAATCGGGCCTGCTGGCGAAACTGCTGAATCACGCCCATGCCGTTGATAACTTCATTGAAACCGTCGTTGATATCCGCCAGATAGCTGCGCACCCGGCGCACAATCGGCGTACTGTAACGCTGATAGATCAGCATAACGATCAGCACCGCCGGGAAAATAGTCAGGGCCACCAGCGCCATCCGCCAATCCAGGCTGAACATCGCCACCAGCATGGCGCTGATAAGCGCCGCGCTGCGCAAGGCCGTCGACACCACCATCACGTACAGATCCTTCACCACCTCGGTGTCGTTGGTGACGCGCGATATCAGTTGACCTACCGGCTGGGTGTCAAAAGTACTGAGCGGCTGACGCAACGCCGCATCCATAACGTCGATACGCAGTTGCTGCACCACCCCGACCGCCACCCGGTTAAACAATAGCCGCTGGAAATAGTGCAGCAGCGCCGCCAGAATCTGCAACAGCAGATAGGCCGAGGCCAGTCCCGCCGCCAACGCCAGCGGAAACTCCCCCTGCGCCACCAGATGGTCGATAAAGTAACTCACCAAAACCGGGCCGGAAACCTCGGCGGCGGCGGCCACCCAGAGCATCACGACGCCCTGCGCCAACGGCTTGCGCCACGGTGAGCCATAGGCCAGCAGCCGTTTTAACGTCGGCCAGAGCTTGCGCGGGCTATTCATCCTTTTCCCCTTCGGCCGGCGACGCGTCATCCAGCGCGGCTTCCAACTGTTGATAACGGTACATGTCCCGATACCAGCCGGATTGCGCCACCAGCTCGCGATGGCCGCCGCGCTGGATGGCATGTCCATGCTGCAGGACCAGGATCTCGTTCGCCTCCGTTAACGCGGAGAGCCGATGGGCGCTGATAATCAACGTGCGCTGTCCGCCCCACTGCTTAAGATTGCTCAGAATGCGATGCTCCGTTCGCCCGTCGACGGCGGACAAGGCGTCATCCAGAATCAGAATTTCCGCGTCCAGCAACAGCGCCCGGGCGATGGCGATACGCTGCTTCTGACCGCCGGACAGCATAACGCCGCGCTCCCCCACTTCGGTGTCATATCCCTGCGGCAAGCGCAGAATATCCTCGTGCACGCTGGCAAGCCGGGCGGCCTGCTCTATCTGCTGCCGGGTGGCGTCGGGCCGTCCCAGGGCGATATTGCGGGCGACGGTATCGGAAAACAGGAAAGGGGTTTGCCCCACGACGGCAAAGCGGTGGCGCAGTTCATCCAGGCGAATGTGCGACAGGGGGAGGTCGTGATAGCGAATATCCCCCGACTCGATATCGAAGTGGCGAAGAATAAGCGCCAGCAGCGTACTCTTGCCGGAACCGGTAGGCCCGCACAGCCCGAGCACCTTCCCCGGTTTGAGCGTAAAGCGGAGATCCTTCAGCACCCCGCGCGGGCTCTCAGGGTAATGAAACGCCTCGATATTGACCTTGAGCGCGCCGCGCCCGGCCGGCAAAGATTGCGTACCGTCCTTCACGACGGGCGCCTCCGTCAGCAGTTGGCGAATACGGCCATAGGCGGCGCTTCCGCGCTCGACGATATTGAACATCCAGGCCAGCGCCAGCATCGGCCATATCATCAACCCTAGGTACATAACAAAACTGGTCAATGTCCCCAACGTCAACGAGCCGTTGACCACCATCCAGCTGCCGCCGCCGATGGCCAGCAGATGCGACAGCCCGATGGCGATGTAAATGGTGGGGTCAAAGCGCGCATCAACCCGGGCGACATACATATTTTTGGCGCCCGCATCCGCCGCGACCTGCGCAAAACGCGCCGACTGATAGTCTTCCAGACCAAACGATTTAATCATTCGAATGCTGGTCAGGCCTTCCTGAGCCTGATCGTTCAGCGAGGAAAATGCCGCCTGAGCCAATTTAAAACGCTGGTGCAGCTGCGTACCGTAATGGTTGATAATCAGCGCCATAACCGGCATCGGCAGCAACGCCAGCAACGTCAGCTGCCAGCTTATCTGGGTACACATGACCACCAGCACGGCGCACCCCATCACCAGCGAATCGACCAGCGTCAGCACCCCCTCGCCGGCGGCGAACACCACGCGGTCCACATCATTGGTGGCGCGGGCCATCAAATCGCCGGTACGGTGGCGTAAATAGAAAGCGGGATGCTGACGGCTGAGCTGACGATAAAAATCTTCGCGCAGTTCAACCGCCAGCTGATAGGCCGCGCCAAACAGCAACACCCGCCAGACGCAGCGCAGCAGATAAACCATCACCGCGGTCAGCAGCATAACGCCGATCCACTGCATCATCTCGGCCGTGGGCATATTGCGCTGCGTGACGCCATCGACCACCACGCCAACCAGTCTGGGGGGGAGCAGCTGCAGGCCGGCAATCACAATCAGCAATGCCACCGCGCCGATATAGCGCCGCCATTCACGGCGAAAAAACCAGCCTAGTTGAGCAAAGAGTCTCACGCAGTTTTAATTCCAATTCCAATATTCAGGGGAGTCGTAATGAATCCGGGAAAATGATTATACAGGAAAAATTACCATGATAACGGCAGCGCGGTGGTGTACTTGATGCGCTCCATGGCGAAGCTGGACGTCACGTCCACCAGCCCGGGAATGCCGTTCACCAGCCGCTTATAAAAATCATCATAGCTTTTCATATCAGCGACCTGCACCTGCATCAGATAATCATACTCTCCGGCCATGCGATAGAAAGACAATACTTCGGGCATTTCCGACACCACGCTGGTAAAGGTTTGATACCAGGCGCTGTTGTGCTGCTGCGTTTTCAGTAGCACAAAGGCGGTCAGACTCAATCCCAGCAGCTCGTTATCCAGCAGCGCCACCCGGCCGCGGATATAGCCCTCTTCTTCCAGCCGCTTCAGCCTTTTCCAGCAGGGCGTTGAGGTCAGATTCACCGACTCGGCCAGCTTTTGCAGGGAAAGCGTACAGTCCTGTTGCAGTAAACCCAATAGCGTGCGATCTATTTTATCTATCATGGCGCCACACCATAGAAAACTTTTCTCCAATCTCCCCCATCTGTAGGTAAAAAAGCAATCTTTTTTCCCTGAAAACTCGCTAAGCTAACCATCATCATCGTTAGAACGGAAAGAATCATGACCAATACCTGGGTAAAAAATGCTATCCGCGCCATAGAAGCCGATTTTCAACGTTCGGCCGATACGCACCTTATTCGGCTGACCTTGGCGGATTACCCGGGGATTTACTGCTATTTAAAAGACGAAAGCACCCACCCCAGCGGCAGCCTGAAGCACCGCCTGGCCCGCTCTTTATTTCTCTACGGCCTTTGCAACGGCTGGATAAAAGAAGGGACGCCGATCGTCGAGGCGTCCTCCGGCAGCACCGCGGTATCAGAGGCTTATTTCGCCCGCCTGCTGGGATTACCCTTTATCGCCGTTATGCCCGCCCGCACCGCCAGACGAAAAATAGAACAAATCGCTTTTTATGGCGGCCGCTGTCATTTCGTCGAACAGGCCGACCACATTTATGCGGCATCCGAGCAGTTGGCCCGCGAGCTTAACGGCCATTATATGGACCAGTTCACCTATGCCGAACGGGCAACCGACTGGCGCGGCAACAATAATATCGCCGATAGTATTTATCGCCAGATGTCGCGGGAACCCTATGCCGTTCCAGACTATATTGTGATGGGCGCGGGAACCGGCGGCACCTCCGCAACCCTGGGGCGTTATATCCGCTATCAGGGACTGAATACCCAACTGGTGGTGGTCGATCCGGAAAACTCCGTTTTCTACGACTGCTATCAACGGCGCGATCGCGCCATTACCGGCAAGCGCGCCAGCCGCATTGAAGGTATCGGCCGCCCGCGGGCGGAACCCTCATTTATTCCCGACGTCATTGACGGCATGATGCGCGTTCCCGATGCGGCCAGCATCGCCACCCTCTACTGGCTGGAAGGCATTCTGGGTCGCAAAGTCGGCGCATCCACCGGCACCAACGTCTGGGGCATGCTGCAACTGGCTAACCAGATGAAGGCCCAGGGGAAACAGGGCGCCATCGTTACGCTGCTGTGCGACAGCGGAGAACGCTATCTGGATACCTACTACCACAGCGACTGGGTGGCGAACAACATCGGCGATCTCACCCCTTATCTGGACATGTTGCATGGCGGAACAGAACGCCGTCCCGCCGCGCAATCCAGTCCGGCGTGAGCGACATTACCCGCTGAACGACGACGGTTTTTCAGGTAACATAGCGGCTTTACGCCTCGGGGCATCCTGTCCGCATTGAGGCTCGAATGCGTCAAGGTGAATGAAAAATGAAGCGTGCTGTCGTCGTTTTTAGCGGTGGACAAGACTCCACAACCTGCCTGATCCAGGCCCTGAAACAGTATGATGACGTTCACTGTATTACCTTCGATTACGGTCAACGTCACCGCGCGGAAATCGATATCGCCCGAGAACTGGCGCGGCGACTCGGCGCCACCGCGCATAAGGTGCTGGATGCCGGCCTGCTGAATGAACTGGCCGTCAGCAGCCTGACGCGTGAAAACATTCCCGTCCCTGACTATGACAGCGAGGCGCAGGGGCTGCCCAGCACCTTTGTACCGGGACGGAATATCCTGTTCCTGACGCTGGCCGCCATCTATGCCTATCAGGTTGGCGCGCAGGCGGTGATCACCGGCGTGTGTGAAACGGATTTTTCCGGCTACCCCGACTGTCGCGACGAATTCATCAAGGCATTGAATCAGGCCGTGGTACTGGGCATGGCGCGCGATATCCGTTTCGTTACGCCGCTGATGTGGCTCAACAAGGCGGAAACCTGGGCGCTGGCGGACTATTACCAGCAGTTGGAAACCGTTCGCGACCACACGTTGACCTGCTACAACGGGATTAAAGGTGAAGGCTGCGGCCAGTGCGCCGCCTGTCACCTGCGCGCCAATGGACTGGAACAGTACCGCCGCGATCCCGCCGGCGTTATGGCCGCGCTCAAGCAGAAAAGCGGCCTGCAATAGCCGCCAACCACGCCGCCAGCCGGCCTACGCCTGGCGGATAGCGTCCAGATGCTCCAGCAGCGGCCCTTCCAGCGGCAAGGCCCGTTGACTGGCGAGATCGATGCAGACAAACGTCAGCGTCGCATCCGCGATAATAGCGTTATCGGCCACGCGGGTGACGGTCTGGCTAATGGTTCCGCTTCTGGCGCCGATCTTCAGCAATGTGCTGTCAATACGCAGTTCATCCCCCAACACCGCCGGCCGGCGATAGTTGATATTGATATTCACCACCACAAAAGCGATACGATGGCTCGTCATCCAGTCGAAAAGCGCCGGCTTCTGCAGCCATTGCCAGCGCGCCTCTTCTAAAAACTCAAGATAACGGGCGTTATTAACGTGCTGGTAAACGTCAATGTGGTAACCACGCACGGTGATGAAAGTCTGCATAAATCCCTACTCCTGCGACGGAAGACGCGCACAACGACTACGTTCTGAGATCCAGCCTAGCAGAAGGTTCGCAACCGGTGGCTTGTTTCACCCCCCGGTTGCGAAAATCATCACAACTTTAAGCGCGACAGATTACGCTCCAGCAAAGCCGCGCCGATCCCCGGTACTTCCTGCAACTGCTCTATCTGGGTGAAAGGACCGTTTTGTTCACGATAATTGACGATTGCCTCAGCTTTTTTAATACCGACGCCGTTCATCACCTCCGCCAACTCCTGCGCGCTTGCCAAATTAACGCTTACTTCATCTTCATCCGCCGCGGGAAGCAGCGCTTTTTCCGTCTTTTGCGCCACGGGCGCCGACTGCGCAGCGCCCCCGGCGTTTTCGCTTTGCACAGCCGCCTGAACCAACGGCGACAGCCCGGCCAGACTCAACCCAACGACCACGCAAAGCGCCTTCACTCCTGACTTTCTCATGCTGTTTCCTCCGTGTGTGTGACAGCACGGCTACCTTGCCGCAGGCGGGATGGCATCGCAAATGGCTTTGGCGGAATGTGGAAAAGGCCGCGAAGGCGGCCTTTTCCTGTTGCAGCGGTTTGCAAATTTATGCGTAACTTATTGCTGTTCCTGAGCCGCGCTGCCCATCTTGATTTTGGCTTCGCTGCGCAAACTGCTCAGCAAGGCGTCAAACAGCGATCCGACGGAACTTTGCTGGATCTGATTGGCGAACTGCGTTTGCTGCTGCTCGGTCAGCTGATGCGGCGTAACGCTGTCCAGCGCCACCAAAACCACGTTGCCGGCCTGGTCCTGAGCAATGCCGTAAGACGGCTTATCCTTGCCCTGCGGATGCGGCAGGGCGAAAATGGACTCCGCCATGGCATCGCCCTGGGAGACGGAAGAGAGGGTTTTTGGCTCGCCGAAGCTCAGGTTGGCGGCTTTCAACGCCTCATCCTTACCTTGTTTCAGTTCAACCAGAATCTTTTCAGCCTCTACCCGCGCCTGCTGTTCCGCCTTCTGACGTTTCACCGTCTGTATCACCTGGTCGCGTACCTGATCCAGCGGCCGGGTGCTTTCCGCCTTATGATCGGTGATGCGAATCACGAAAGCGCGGTCGCCATCGACGGTGATCACATCGGAGTTACTGCCCGGCGCGCCGTTCTCACCCGCCAATCCGCCATCAAAAATGGCCTGGGTGACAGGCTGGAAATTCAATGCCGCGGGAACCTGCTCACGGGTAAACCAGTCGGTTTGCGTTGCCTTCACCCCGGCGGCCTCTTCGGCGGAAGCCAGAGACTCGTTGTCGTTGCTGGCGGCTTCGCTGACTTTTTGCTGCAGCGCATAATACTCGTCCTGCGCTTTTTCATGCTTCACTTTGGCGGCGATATCATCGCGCACTTCACTCAGCGGCTTAACCTGCTGCGCTTGAATATCGTCAAGGCGCACGATCAAATATCCCACGGAGGATTTTATCGCCGCGGATAGCTGCCCTTTTTCCGTCAGCCCGGCCTGCTTAAGCTCGTCAATGGTGGAATTCTCATCCATCCAGCCCAAATCACCGCCATTGCGGCGCGAGATGACATCCGTCGACTTTTCCTGCGCCAGCGCGGCGAAATCCGCGCCCTGTTTCAGGGCATCCAGCACCGACTGCGCATCGGCTTCGGTTTTCACCTGAATAACGCTGTATTTCTTGCGCTCGGGCTGGGCGTAGTCATTTTTATTTTTTTCATAAAAATCGGCGATGTCCGCATCGGTGACGGTAACTTTATCCATGATGCCCGCCGCGTCGAGGGTGATATAGCTGACCTTGAACGCTTCCGGCGCCAGGAAACGCGCCTGATTCTGCTCGTAATAGCTGCGGACTTCGTCATCGGAAACGTTTTGCGCCCCGGCTCCGGCGGAAATATCAATCGTCGCCAGGCGGACAACCCGATCCTGCGCCGCCAGCTTCACCAGATTGTCGATCTCCTGCGGCAGCAGGAACTCGGTATTGCCAAACCCGCGAATAAGCTGCTGTGAGGTCAGCTGCTTGCGCAACAGCTGCGCGTACACATCCGGCGTCAGCCCCAGGCGACGAACCTGGGCCAGGTATTTTTCATTATCGAAACGGTTGTTGGTTTGAAATGCCGGGACGGCAAAAATCGCCTGCTTGACCTGCTCGTCGCTGATATTCAGCCCCAGTTTGTCGGCATACTGATCCAGCAGAGCTTCATCAATCAGCTGTGCGAGAGACTGTCTGCGCAGCTGCTGCATATAGCCGTCATTGCTCGCCAGCAGAGAAAAATTCTCACCCAGCGCCTCCTGCTGGCGACTGCGCTCGTTCTGTACGGCCTGCTCAAGCTGAGCCCGGGTAATTTCCTGCCCGTTAACCTTTGCCGCATAGTCTCCGGAACCGCCGATAAGATAATCGCCGACGCCGGTCAAAATGAATGATGCGATAATCAAGGCAAGAATAATTTTCAACGCGACGTTATTAGCGGCCGCGCGTAAATTGTCCATCATAATGTGACAACACTCCGCTGTAGAATGGATAACGCGCCCTGCGCCGGCCGAAGCCGGCATCCCCTGATGCCATAGCCCACACCAGGCCGGGACGCGTTTAAGCTCTGTCTGACAATAGTAACACCTGAATTGCCCGCGATAAAAAAAAGGCACACCATAAAATGATGCGCCCCGTATCTTACCTTACCAATATCGTTGCGTCAGGTAATGTTTGGCAACACGGCGTGTTGCCCGCAAAACCGGTGACGTAAATCAGTTAACGGCGTCTTTCAGTGTTTTACCAGCACGGAAGCCGGGTACTTTAGCTGCCGGGATGCTGATTTCTTTACCCGTTTGCGGGTTGCGGCCGGTACGCGCAGCGCGTTCACGCACGGAGAAAGTACCAAAGCCAACCAAAGCAACATCGTCCCCTTCTTTCAGAGACTCGGTAACGGAACCAATAATTGCATCTAACACACGCCCTGCCGCCGCTTTGGAAATGTCAGCATCTGCGGCAATTTTGTCGATCAATTGTGACTTGTTCACTCTCTCATCCCCTCTGGAATTCTACGGTCGCGCTGAAATTTCCCAAAACACGACACCCAACTTTATATCAATCCTGTCAGACCTTAGCAAGTTACCGCTAAAACCAACAGTGCTCTAACTTAGCGGTACAAAAAAAGGCTGGCAAGCACGATTTAACTTACCAGCGCTGATTTTCTCAAGGGTTTTTGCGATAGGTCACTATTTTGCCTTGGCGGTGGCGCTAACCACCTGCATGCCATAGGGCGCATTTACCAACGCTAACGCCAGAACTTCCTCAATGCGCTTCACCGGATGGATATCCAGATCGGCAATCACATTTTGCGGGATCTCTTCCAGATCGCGCTTGTTGTCATCCGGTATCAACACCGTTTTGATACCGCCGCGATGAGCAGCCAGCAGCTTCTCTTTCAGGCCGCCGATGGGCAGCACCAACCCCCGCAAGGTGATTTCGCCGGTCATCGCCACGTCGGCGCGTACCGGATTCCCCGTCAAGCAGGAGACCAGCGCGGTACACATCGCTATCCCCGCGCTGGGGCCGTCTTTCGGCGTCGCCCCTTCAGGAACGTGAACGTGAATATCGCGTTTTTCATAGAAATCCGCATTGATACCCAGCTTCTCGGCTCGGGCGCGCACCACGGTAAGCGCCGCCTGAATCGATTCCTGCATCACTTCGCCCAGCGAACCGGTGTAGGTCAGTTTGCCCTTACCCGGCACGCAGGCCGTTTCGATGGTCAGCAGGTCGCCGCCCACTTCCGTCCACGCCAGTCCGGTGACCTGGCCGACGCGGTTTTCTTCATCCGCCCGACCGTAGTCGAAGCGCTGTACCCCAAGGAAATCCTTAAGGTTATCGCCCGTTATCTGGATATGTTTAACGGATTTATCCATCAACAGCGTTTTTACCGCTTTGCGGCACAGCTTGGAGATTTCGCGCTCCAGATTACGCACCCCGGCTTCACGGGTGTAATAGCGGATAATGCCGACAATCGCGCTGTCCTCCACCGACAGCTCGCTTTTCTTCAACGCGTTGCGTTCAATCTGTTTCGGCAGCAGGTGCTGCTTGGCGATGTTCAGCTTTTCGTCTTCGGTATAGCCGGAAAGACGGATCACTTCCATACGGTCGAGCAGCGGAGCCGGAATATTCATCGAGTTGGAGGTGGCGACAAACATCACGTCCGACAGGTCGTAATCCACTTCCAGATAGTGATCGTTAAACGCCACGTTCTGTTCCGGATCGAGCACCTCCAGCAGCGCCGACGCGGGATCGCCGCGCATATCGGAAGACATCTTGTCGATCTCGTCCAGCAGGAACAGCGGGTTTTTCACCCCGACCTTCGCCATCTTCTGGATCAGTTTGCCCGGCATGGAGCCGATATAGGTACGGCGGTGACCGCGGATTTCCGCTTCGTCGCGCACCCCGCCCAGCGCCATGCGCACGTACTGGCGTCCGGTGGCTTTGGCGATGGACTGTCCCAGCGAGGTTTTACCCACCCCCGGCGGCCCCACCAGACACAGGATAGGCCCTTTGATCTTGCTGACCCGGCTCTGCACCGCCAGGTATTCCAGAATGCGTTCCTTCACGCGCTCCAGGCCGTAGTGGTCGGTATCCAGCATTTCCTGCGCCTTGAGCAGGTCTTTCTTCACTTTGCTGCGGGCGTTCCAGGGAACCTGCACCATCCAGTCAATGTAGCTGCGCACCACGGTGGCCTCAGCGGACATCGGCGACATCATCTTCAGCTTTTGCAGTTCCGCTTCGGTTTTTTCGCGCGCTTCCTTGGGCATTTTCGCCGCTTCAATCTTGCGCTTCAGCGCCTCATGTTCGTCCGGCGCATCATCCATTTCGCCAAGCTCTTTCTGAATCGCCTTCATTTGCTCATTCAGATAGTACTCGCGCTGGCTTTTCTCCATCTGCTTTTTGACGCGGCCGCGGATCCGCTTCTCAACCTGCAACAGGTCAATCTCGGATTCCATCATCGCCATCAGATACTCTAACCGCTCGGTGATGTCGGACATTTCGAGCACGGACTGCTTATCCGTCAATTTCAACGGCATATGCGCGGCGATGGTATCCGCCAGGCGCGCGGCGTCTTCGATGCTGTTGAGCGACGTCAGGACTTCAGGCGGGATCTTTTTGTTCAGCTTGATATATCCCTCGAACTGATTGATCGCCGTGCGCATCAATACTTCCTGCTCACGCTCGTCAATGGCCGGGGAATCCAGATACTCCGCCTGCGCGGCGAAATGTTCGCCGCTGTCGGACAATGTGGTGATACGCGCGCGCTGCAAGCCTTCAACCAGCACTTTCACCGTGCCGTCCGGCAGTTTCAGCATTTGAAGAATCGAGGCTACCGTCCCTACCGAGAAAAGATCGTTAATACTTGGCTCATCCGTTGAGGCCTCTTTCTGCGCCACCAGCATGATCTTTTTATCATGATCCATCGCGGCTTCAAGGCACCGAATTGACTTCTCCCGACCAACAAACAACGGAATCACCATGTGCGGATAAACCACCACATCGCGCAGCGGCAATACGGGGATTTCAATGCGTTCGGAACGCTCAGGGTTCATAGAGCTCTCTCTTAGTTTCGTTTCCGCCAGGTTAAGGGAATCTCGTGAAACGCGATCTTCACGGGTTTCACCAAATAGGTATTCGAGTATATGGGGATAAATATCTTACATTCAACGACCAGTACCCGCGTAAAAGCGAATGGGGGATAAAATCCCCCATTTTTGTCTTGCAAGACGGTTTGTTTGGCTAATTATTCGCCGGAGGCCTGCTGCGCTTCCGGCTTGCCGTAAATAAGCAGAGGCTCGGACTGGCCGGCGATCACCGACTCGTCAATAACGACCTTGTCGACGCTCTCCAGCGACGGCAGATCGTACATGGTATCCAGCAATGCGGCTTCCACAATCGAGCGCAGACCGCGGGCGCCGGTTTTACGCGCCATCGCTTTCTTGGCGATAGCGGTCAGGGCCTCGTCGCGGAACTCCAGATCGACGCCTTCCAGGTTGAACAACGCCTGATACTGCTTGGTCAGCGCATTCTTCGGCTCGCGCAGAATCTGGATCAGCGCGTCTTCGCTCAGTTCCCGCAGGGTTGCAACCACCGGCAAACGACCGATGAATTCAGGGATCAGACCGAATTTAATCAGATCGCCCGGCTCAACCTGGCCCAGCAGTTCGCCTTCCGTCGCTTTTTCAGCGTTACCTTTTACCGTGGCGCCGAAACCGATGCCGCGTCCGGTATCGGTGCGCTGCTCGATGACCTTATCCAGGCCGGCAAAGGCGCCGCCGCAGATAAAGAGGATCTTGGAGGTGTCCACCTGCAAGAACTCCTGCTGCGGATGCTTGCGCCCGCCCTGCGGCGGAACGGCGGCGATGGTGCCTTCGATCAGCTTCAGCAACGCCTGCTGGACGCCTTCGCCGGACACGTCGCGGGTAATCGACGGGTTGTCGGATTTACGCGATATCTTGTCGATTTCATCGATATAGACAATCCCGCGCTGCGCTTTCTGCACGTCGTAATCACACTTCTGCAGCAGTTTCTGGATGATGTTCTCGACGTCTTCACCGACGTAACCCGCTTCGGTCAGGGTGGTGGCATCCGCCATGGTGAAAGGTACGTCCAGAAAACGCGCCAGGGTTTCGGCCAGCAGGGTTTTACCGCTGCCGGTCGGGCCGATCAGCAGAATGTTGCTTTTGCCCAGTTCAATGCCGTTGCTGGCGACGTCGCCGTTGCGTAACCGCTTATAGTGGTTATATACCGCGACGGCCAGCACCTTCTTGGCCTGTTCCTGACCGATGACATAGTCGTCGAGATGGCGACGGATCTCATGCGGCGTCGGCAACGCGCTGCGCTCACGATGCGGAGACACTTCTTTAATTTCTTCGCGAATAATGTCGTTACACAAGTCAACACATTCATCGCAGATATACACTGACGGCCCGGCAATCAGCTTGCGTACTTCATGCTGGCTTTTGCCGCAGAAAGAACAGTACAGCAACTTCCCTGAACCGTCTTTGCGCTTATCTGTCATGAGTCAAACCTCTTCTTTGTCTTTTTGCCCGCAGGCCAACCACAGCAATATCGCTACAGCAAACGCCGATATTATAGCCAATACGCGCAAAAGCATCGCACCGCAGACCATCGGTCGAACACTGCTTTTCAGCCACTATAAGCGGAGCGTCATACACGATTAGTGAATACGGAATCCACCAGGCCGTAGTCTACCGCCTCGTTGGCGGAGAGGAAACGGTCGCGCTCCGTGTCTCTTTCTATCACTTCAAGAGGCTGACCCGTATGTTTCGCCAGCAATTCATTCATTCTGGCTTTTACTTTCAATATCTCTTTGGCGTGAATTTCAATATCCGTCGCCTGCCCCTGGAATCCGCCCAGCGGCTGGTGAATCATTACCCGTGAGTTGGGCAGGCAGATACGTTTGCCTTTCGCGCCCGCCGCCAGCAGGAACGACCCCATGGAACAGGCCTGTCCCATACAGATGGTGCTGACGTCCGGCTTGATAAACTGCATGGTGTCGTAGATGGACATCCCGGCGGTAATCACGCCCCCAGGGGAGTTAATGTACAGGAAAATGTCTTTTTCCGGGTTTTCGGCTTCCAGAAACAGCATCTGCGCCACAATCAGGTTCGCCATATAATCTTCCACCTGGCCGGTCAGGAAGATGATCCGTTCTTTCAGCAGACGGGAATAGATATCGTAAGAACGCTCCCCACGCGAGGTTTGCTCAACCACCATCGGCACCAGGGCCATGTGGGGTGCTTGTGTTTCTTGTTCGCCACTGTATGACATTCACGTCTCCTAGATAAAATACGTCCGCGCCGTTATTACCCGATTCTACTTGAGATAAATGATGATGACCATGCTCATGCATTGGTTCGCTCATCTGTGGGACAACGGGATTCACCAGAGTTCCCCGGACGACGGACTTCTCTGTTCACTTACTGGGGGTAGCCGCACCGCTTTTCAAGCTTACACTATCGATTGTTTTATATTAAAGCGTTATCAGCAGCCGGTTTTTACCCGCTCTTTTATAGTAGTGCAATTTAAGCCGTCGCGTTTGACCGCCGGCGGCGGGTTACCCATATCATGCACATAGAAAAAAAGCCCGAGCCGGAAGGCCACGGGCTTTGTTGACCGGGAAACGCGTTCCCGGATACGACAGCAAAACGATGCTTATGCCGCTGTTGTCTGCGTCTGGTTCATCAATTCGTTAAAACTGACGGATTTCTCAACCACTTTGGCATTGGCGAGCAGCGTTTCAACCGCCTGTTCTTCCAACGCGACGTTACGCATGTTATTCAGCAGCTCTTTGTTCTTGCTGTAGAATTCGATCACTTCCTGCGGATCTTCATACGCGGAAGCCATCTCTTCGATCAACGTTTTAACCCGCTCTTCGTCAGCTTTCAGCTCGTTGGTGCTGATCACTTCGCCCAGCAACAGGCCGACAACCACGCGACGCTTGGCCTGTTCTTCGAACAGTTCGCGCGGCAGCTCCAGCGCCTGCTTTTCGTTGCCGCCGAAACGCTGTGCGGCCTGACGGCGCAGAACGTCAATTTCGCCGTCGATCAGCGCGGCGGGAACGTCGATTTCATTTGCCTTGACCAGACCGTCGATAACCTGGGTTTTCACCCGGTTGCGCACCGCGCCTTTCAGCTCGCGCTCCATATTCTTGCGGACTTCGGCGCGCAGGCCTTCCTGAGAACCGTCTTCCACGCCGAAACGCTTGATAAACTCTTCGGTCAGTTCAGGCAGTTCACGCTCTTCCACTTTCTTCAGGACGATGGCGAATTTGGCCGCTTTACCCTTCAGGTTTTCCGCGTGGTAGTCTTCCGGGAAGTTGACGTCGATGGTGAATTCTTCACCGGCCTTGTGGCCGACCACGCCGTCTTCAAAACCCGGGATCATGCGGTTCTGGCCCATCGCCAGCACGAAATCGGACGCTTTGCCGCCTTCGAACTCTTCACCGTCGATGGAACCGGTGAAATCGATGGTCACGCGATCTTCCGCCGCGGCGGCGCGATCGGTTTCTTTCCAGGTAGCCTGCTGCTTACGCAGCGTCTCCAGCATGCCGTCGACGTCGGCTTCGGTGACTTCAACCACCGGCTTTTCGACTTCGATGGCGTCCAGATCTTTCAGCTCCACTTCCGGATAGACTTCAAACTCAACGGAGTAAGTGAAGTCTTCGCCCAGTTTGTATTCGCCCGGAACGTAGTTCGGCGCGCCGACCGGGTTAATCTTTTCCTTGATGATGGCATCAACGAAATTACGCTGCATCAAATCGCCCAGCACGTCCTGACGCACGGAGGCACCATAACGCTGAGCAACAATATTCATCGGCACTTTGCCTTTGCGAAAGCCGTCAATACGTACTTTTTTGGCCACGTTGACCAGCTCGCTCTTAACCGCACTCTCAATGCTGTCAGCAGCCACGGTAATCGTTACACGGCGCCCAAGGCCTTGAGTGGTTTCAACAGAAACTTGCATCTTGTTACCTCAAAAAATCACAGTGCTCGGTCAACCCCAAAACTATTCTCACAACAGCAAAGCCCTTTCGCCCCGTGCCGGCAGGCACCTGGTTGAAAAAAGCCTCACAGAACCGGGACGGCCGTCATGCTGTTACCAGACCCTGTTCCCTGTAGTCAGAAGCGTCCCGAATACATTCCGGAAAAATAGACGCGGCATTATAGCGATATAGATAGGATGAGTCGAGGACGGCGGGCAGACTATTCAACGGGGCATACGCACTTTATATCAATAACCCGTCGCGCAACGGGTTATACCGATGATTACGAGGTGATGCCGGCGCCGCCGCAGGGCGGCGAGGAAGGCACGCTATTCTGCAAGCTCCCCCACTCTTTTACCGAATAGGTATGCAGCGCCAGGGCGTGCACCGTGCTCGCCAATTCCGCGGCCAGTACGGCGTAAATGGCCCGGTGGCGTCCCAACACCCGCTCCCCCGCGAACCGTTCGCTGACGATCACCACCTTGAAATGGCTTTCCGAGCCCGCGGGCACATTGTGACGATAGCTCTCATCTATCACTTCCAGGTGGAGCGGTTCGAATTCCACACGCAATTTTTCTTCTATCGTTTTACGCATCATACGGCTACCCTTTCGGCTTTGGAGAAGTTCGGTATCAGCTCAGCATCGCAGGCGGCTTGACATGCCCCCGCTCCCTTCAATCTTAGCTGTTTTTCAAACTGTTATGGCACAGCGACGCGGCCGCCGATAGCTAATAAACAGCAATACAATGTCATATTTTCGGCAGCGCGGAGATGATGAAAAGCGATTTTGCCCGCGCAATGGCATGAAAAAGACAAATTTCAGAACAATTTACCCGCACTCGCTCTTTCCCCGCACCGCGGCGATGATATGATATCAGCAATTTTTATCAGCTCACCACCCTAATCATTACCGAGAAAATACCAATGTTAAAAAAACTATTTTTCCCGCTTCTGGCCGTACTGCTGCTTGCTGGTTGCGCAAACAAGAGTAATACGCTCAACATTACGCCCCAGATCGGCCTGCCCGCGCAGGATCCGACGCTGATGGGCATCACCATCAGCATCAACGGCGCCGACCAGCGCGCCGACCAGGCGCTGGCGAAGGTAAACCGCGACGGACAGCTGATTACCCTGACGCCATCGCGCGACCTGCGTTTCCTGTTGCAGGAGGCGCTGGAAAAACAGATGACCGCCCGCGGCTATATGATCGGCACCGGCGGCCCGGTGGCGTTACAGATCGTGGTAAACAACCTGTATGCTGACGTATCCGAAGGCAACCTGCGCTACAACATCACCACCAAGGCCGATATCTCTATCCTCGCTCAGGCCAACAACGGCAATAAACAGGTGAAAAACTACCGGGCGACCTACAGCGTCCAGGGCGCTTTCACCGCCAATAATCAGAATATCACCAATGCCGTCAACACGGTGCTGGCCGATGTGATCAGCGAGATGGCGCAAGACACCAGCGTCAGCACCTTTATTAAAGAAAACGCCCGTTAATCTTTTTATTCCGCTTCCTTTGCTCTTCGGAGCAAGGGAAAGGACCTTTCATGCTTAGTCGTATCGTAAATCTGTTCAGCCAGCGTAATTCACTGTTTCTGCTGTTGCTGGGTTTTGCCTCCGGTTTACCGCTGGCGTTAACCTCCGGCACATTGCAAGCCTGGATGACGGTGGAAAACGTCGACCTGAAAACCATCGGATTTTTCTCTTTGGTCGGTCAGGCGTACGTATTCAAATTTCTGTGGTCGCCGCTGATGGATCGCTATACCCCGCCTTTTCTCGGCCGGCGCCGGGGATGGCTGCTGCTCAGCCAACTCTCGCTGGTCGGCGCGATTATCGCCATGGGGTTTATGAATCCGGCGGACCACCTGTGGTGGCTGGCCGCGCTGGCGGTGCTGGTGGCTTTCTGCTCGGCCTCGCAGGATATTGTTTTCGACGCCTATAAAACCGACCTGCTCCCCGCCAAAGAGCGCGGAACCGGGGCCGCGGTTTCGGTATTGGGCTATCGGCTGGCCATGCTGGTCTCGGGCGGCCTTGCCCTGTGGATTGCCGACCGCTTATTGGGCTGGCAGGCGACGTACTGGCTGATGGCGGGCTTAATGCTTATCGGCGTGTTTTCCACCCTGCTGGCGCCGGAGCCGCATAACAGCCAGCCCGCGCCCCGCACGATGGAACAGGCTATCGTTGCGCCCTTGCGCGACTTTTTCGGCCGCAACAACGCCTGGCTGATCCTGCTGTTGATTGTGCTGTATAAATTGGGCGACGCCTTCGCCATCAGTTTAACCACCACCTTCCTGATTCGCGGCGTCGGCTTTAACGCCGGCGATGTCGGCCTGGTCAACAAAACGCTGGGGTTGTTCGCCACCATAGTCGGCGCGGTTTATGGCGGATTGCTGATGCAGCGGCTGACGTTGTTCAGGGCGTTGATGCTGTTCGGCATTCTGCAGGCGGTGTCCAACGCCGGCTACTGGCTGTTGGCGATCACCGATAAAAATATCTTCACCATGGCCGGCGCCGTTTTTCTGGAAAACCTGTGCGGCGGGATGGGAACCGCGGCGTTCGTGGCGCTGTTAATGACGCTGTGCCACAAATCGTTTTCCGCGACGCAGTTTGCCCTGCTCTCGGCCCTTTCCGCGGTGGGACGGGTGTATGTCGGCCCCATCGCCGGCTGGTTCGTCGAAGCGCACGGCTGGGCGTGGTTTTATCTGTTCTCCATCGTCGCCGCCTTGCCGGGCCTGTTTCTTTTAATGGTCTGCCGCGGGACGCTGGAATACACGCAAAAAACCGACGCCTTCCTGTTGCGCAACGCCTTTCCCGGCTACTACGCCGCGGCGCTGCGCACGCTCGCCGCCGGTTCGTGCCTGCTGGGGCTGTGGCTGGCGCTGCTGGTCGCCAACGCCATGGCGTGGACGACCCTGCCGCTGCTGGCCGATTACCTGCTGATGGCGGGGGGCGGACTGGCGCTGCTGGGCATTGTGCTGGGCAGCCTGCTGGACTATCTTTCTCTGCGCTCGCCCGCCGCCCGACCGGCCGAGCGGCGGCCAAGGGGATAAAAGCGCCTTATTGTGGGCTGTTATCCCCTTATTAAATTATTTTTTTGTTAATAGTCTGGTAAGGAAATGATTTATTTCACAGCGCCAAACATTTGCTGCGAAATAATCTTGCTTTTTGAGCCAAATGTGTCCTGTAGCAAAAATTTCTGCTGGCGGGAAAATAAAAGTCGCTATGGGTTGTAATTTTTTATTATCAATCCATACTTTTGCCTGGGTAAAACGATAATTACCTGTTTTTAAATGTCATTTTTTATTTACCGCTGCCTTTGTGACATTCAGTGCCAAAAGCGGCAACAACCGACTGACATAGCCTTAATCATGTTTACAGTACAGTAACCTTCCCGTAAAATGCCCGCTCGCGTAAAATGACAATAGAGCCCTTGTAATTGAGGTCGCTAGATGAGACTCAGGAAATACAATAGAATTTTTGGGATGTTGTCTTTATTTGCAGCTACAGCACTGCTCAGCGGCTGCGATATGGCATTGATGAATCCCAAAGGACAGGTCGGGTTGGAACAACGATCGTTAATACTGACGGCCATCGGCCTGATGCTGATCGTTGTCATTCCCGTCATCATCATGACCATCGCTTTCGCCTGGAAGTTCAGAGCTTCCAATGAGAAAGCAAAGTACACGCCCAATTGGTCCCACTCCAACAAGATCGAAGCTGTTGTCTGGACAGTGCCAATAATCATAATCGTTATTCTTGCCGCGATTACCTGGAAGACGACCCATTCGCTTGATCCTTACAAGCCTTTGGAATCCGACGTTAAGCCAATTAATGTCGAGGTGGTTTCCCTTGACTGGAAATGGCTGTTCGTCTACCCGGACCTGGGCATCGCCAGCGTTAACGAGCTAGCTTTCCCGGCAAACGTGCCCGTCGCCTTTAAAATCACCTCCGACTCGGTGATGAACTCCTTCTTCATTCCGCGCCTCGGCGGGCAGATATACGCCATGGCCGGCATGCAGACCAAGCTGCATCTGATCGCTAACGAACCTGGGAAATATGACGGGATATCCGGCGGCTATAGCGGAAAAGGCTTCTCCGGCATGAAGTTCACCGCCATCGCCACGCCGAGCCAGCAGGAGTTCGACCAGTGGGTGGCGAACGTCCGCGCCTCGTCCAAGACGCTCAACAGCATGGATGAGTTCAATAAGCTGGCCCAGCCGAGCGAATTCCATCCGGTGGAATATTTCTCCGCCGTTCAGCCGGATTTGTTCAGGAATATTATTCGCAAATTCACAGGCAACGACATGAACATGCAGCATCATGGTGAAGGCATGAAGCACGATGAAAACATGCGGCACGGTGAGAGTATGAACATGGGCGAGCATGGCTCGCACCAAGGAGCCGAGGGATAATACGATGTTCGGAAAACTTACACTTGATGCGGTTCCGTATCATGAACCCATTATCATGGTCACCGTGGTGGCGATCATCGTCGGCGGCCTGGCGCTGCTGGGGGCGATAACCTATTTCGGCAAGTGGAAATGGTTATGGACCGAATGGTTTACCTCGGTAGACCATAAAAAGATCGGCATTATGTACGTTATCGTCGCGCTGGTGATGATGATCCGCGGCTTTGCCGACGCCATCATGATGCGCGGTCAGCAGGCGCTTGCCTCCGCCGGCGAAGCCGGCTTCCTCAACGCCCATCACTACGATCAGATCTTTACCGCGCACGGCGTGATCATGATTTTCTTCGTGGCGACGCCGTTCGTGGTGGGATTGATGAACCTGGCGGTGCCGCTGCAAATCGGCGCCCGCGACGTCGCCTTCCCTTTCCTGAACTCGCTGAGCTTCTGGCTGTTCGTGGTCGGCGTTATTCTGATCAACGTCTCCCTCGGGGTCGGCGAATTCGCCCAGACCGGCTGGGTGGCTTATCCGCCGCTTTCCGGTAAGGAGTACAGTCCCGGAGTCGGGGTCGATTACTGGATATGGAGTTTGCAGATATCCGGCTTGGGCACCACGCTGACCGGCGTCAACTTCTTCGCCACCATCATGAAAATGCGCGCGCCGGGCATGACGCTGATGAAAATGCCGGTATTTACCTGGACGGCGCTGTGCACCAACGTGCTGATTATCGCCGCATTCCCGATACTGACCGTAACCATCGCGCTGCTGACGCTGGACCGTTACCTCGGCACCCATTTCTTTACCAATGATATGGGCGGCAACATGATGATGTACATCAACCTCATCTGGGCCTGGGGTCATCCGGAAGTTTACATTCTGGTGCTGCCGGTATTCGGTATCTATTCCGAAGTGGTGGCCACGTTCTGTAAAAAACGGCTGTTCGGCTATACCTCGCTGGTGTGGGCGACCATCGCCATTACCGTACTGTCGTTCGTTGTCTGGCTGCACCACTTCTTCACCATGGGCTCCGGCGCCAACGTCAACGCCTTCTTCGGCATCGCCACGATGATTATTTCCATCCCCACCGGGGTGAAAATCTTCAACTGGCTGTTCACCATGTATCAGGGCCGCATTCAGCCGCACTCCGCCATGCTGTGGACCACCGGCTTTATCATCACCTTCTCCATCGGCGGGATGACCGGGGTACTGCTGGCGGTGCCGGGCGCCAACTTCGTGCTGCACAACAGCCTGTTCCTCATCGCCCACTTCCACAACGTGATTATCGGCGGCGTGGTATTCGGCTGCTTTGCCGGCATCACCTACTGGTTCCCGAAAGCCTTCGGCTTCACCCTCGACGAAACCTGGGGCAAACGCGCGTTCTGGTTCTGGATCATCGGCTTCTTCGTGGCCTTTATGCCGCTCTACGTGCTGGGCTTTATGGGCATGACCCGTCGCTTGAGCCAGCAGATTAACCCGGAGTTCCATCCGCTGCTGCTGGTGGCTTCCGGCGGCGCGCTGCTGATCGGCATCGGCGTGCTGTGCCAGGTGATGCAGTTCTACGTCAGTATCCGCGATCGCCACCAGAACCGCGACCTGACGGGCGACCCGTGGGACGGCCGGACGCTGGAATGGTCGACCTCTTCTCCGGCGCCGTTCTATAACTTCGCCACCGTGCCGCAGGTTCACGAACGCGACGCATTCTGGGACGACAAAGAGAAAGGCGCAGCCTATAAGCGCCCCGCCGGTTACGAAGCGATCCATATGCCGAAAAACACCGGCGCCGGCGTGATCATCTCCGCATTCAGCCTGGCGTTCGGTTTCGCCATGATCTGGCATATCTGGTGGCTGGCGATTATCGGCTTCGCCGGAATGGTCGTGACCTGGATCGTGCACAGCTTTAATCAGGACGTGGACTACTACGTTCCGGTTAAGGAAATCGAGCACATCGAGAATCAGAATTTTGATCAAATCAGCAAAGCAGGTCTGAAACATGTCAACTGAAACTCTGACTAACCATAGCGCAGCCCATGCCGAGCATGGGCACCACGATGCGGGGGCCACCAAGGTATTCGGCTTCTGGATCTACCTGATGAGCGACTGCATTCTGTTTGCGTCCCTGTTCGCAACCTATGCCGTGCTGGTTAATGGTACCGCGGGCGGTCCGACGGGGAAGGACATTTTCGAACTGCCCTTCGTGCTGGTGGAAACCTTCGCCCTGTTGTTCAGCAGTATTACCTACGGCATGGCGATGATCGCCATGAACAAGGGCGACAAGTCGCGGGTGAATCTCTGGCTGGGGCTGACCTTCCTGTTCGGTCTGGCGTTTATCGCCATGGAAATCTATGAATTCCATCACCTGATCGCCGAAGGTTACGGCCCGGATCGCAGCGCTTTCCTGTCGGCATTCTTCGCGCTGGTGGGCACGCACGGCATCCACGTTACCGCCGGTCTGATCTGGCTCGTCATTATGATGGCGCAGGTCGCCGGACGCGGCCTGACCGCCACCAATAAAACCCGTCTGATGTGCCTGAGCCTGTTCTGGCACTTCCTTGACGTGGTCTGGATTTGTGTCTTCACCGTTGTTTACCTGATGGGGGCGATGTAATGAGTCATTCAACAACCGATCATGCAGGCGCCAGCCACGGTAGCGTCAAATCCTATCTGATAGGTTTTGTTCTGTCCGTTATCCTGACCGCGATCCCTTTTGCGATGGTAATGGCCGGTTCAGCCTCGCATAACGTCATCATACTGACCGTCGTGGGATGTGCGGTTATCCAGATTCTGGTTCATCTGGTGTACTTCCTGCATCTGAGTTCCGCCTCGGAAGAGCGCTGGAACGTGGTGGCCCTTGTGTTTACCGTCCTGATTATCGCCATTGTCGTCGCCGGTTCCATATGGATTATGTGGAACACGCACGCCAACATGATGATCCAGTAACCGAGCCGTAAAAGATGATTAAATACCTGCAAGTCACCAAACCGGGAATTATTTTCGGTAATCTGATTTCTGTTATCGGCGGATTTCTCCTCGCCGCGCAAGGCAGCATTGATTACCCCCTGTTTCTTGCCACGCTGTTTGGGGTATCGCTGGTGGTTGCGTCGGGTTGCGTATTCAACAACGTTATCGACCGCGATATCGACAAAAAAATGGAGAGAACCAAGAATCGGGTTCTGGTAAGGGGACTGATCTCGCTGAAGGTAACCCTGGTTTACGCTTCTCTGCTGGGTATTGCCGGCTTCGCGCTGCTGTATATCGCCGCCAATCCGCTGGCCATGTGGCTGGCGGTGATGGGCTTCGTGGTTTACGTCGGCGTTTACAGCCTGTATATGAAGCGTCATTCGGTTTACGGCACGCTGATCGGCAGCCTGTCCGGCGCCGCGCCGCCGGTTATCGGCTACTGTGCCGTCAGCAATCAGTTTGATGCGGGCGCATTGATTCTGCTGCTGATTTTCAGCCTGTGGCAGATGCCCCACTCCTACGCGATCGCCATTTTCCGCTTTAAGGATTACCAGGCCGCCAATATTCCGGTGCTGCCGGTGGTAAAAGGCATTTCCGTGGCGAAGAACCATATCACGCTGTATATCCTGGCGTTTATGGTCGCCACCCTGATGCTGTCTCTCGGCGGCTACGCCGGTTACAAATATCTGGTGGTCGCCGCGGCGGTCAGCGTGTGGTGGCTGGGGATGGCGTTGTCAGGCTATAAAAACGCCAATGACGACCGGGTATGGGCGAAAAAGCTGTTTATGTTTTCCATTGTCGCCATTACCTCGCTGAGCGTGATGATGTCCGTCGACTCCATCGCGCCGGCGCGGGAAGTATTGCTGACCTATTTGCGTTAATCATCGGCACGCCGATCAACCAAACCTCCCGGCTTTTACCCCCCCCCCAACCCTCCCCTTCGCCGGGGAGGGCATCAATGCCAAATCACGTAACAAACCTGTCGTTTACGCAGTGGCGAATAACGCACTAGAATAGCGCCGACGGTTTTCCAGAGGTATCAATGAACGACAACAAAATGACCCCCGGCGAGCTGCGGGCGACATGGGGCCTGGGTACGGTATTTTCGCTGCGCATGCTCGGCATGTTTATGGTGCTGCCGGTGCTGACCACCTACGGCATGGCGTTGCAGGGCGCCAGCGAGTCGCTTATCGGTATTGCCATCGGCATTTACGGCCTGATGCAGGCGGTTTTTCAGATCCCTTTCGGCCTGATGTCGGATCGCGTCGGCAGAAAACCGTTAATCGTCGGCGGACTGCTGATTTTTGCCCTGGGCAGCGTTATCGCCGCCCTCAGCGACTCCATCTGGGGCATTATTCTCGGCCGGGCGTTGCAGGGCTCCGGCGCCATCTCCGCCGCGGTGATGGCATTGCTCTCCGATCTCACCCGCGAACAAAACCGCACCAAGGCGATGGCCTTTATCGGCGTCAGCTTCGGCGTCACCTTTGCCATCGCCATGGTGGCAGGGCCCATCGTGACCCATGCTTTCGGCTTGCAGGCCCTGTTCTGGGGCATTGCCGCGCTGTCGCTGCTGGGAATAGCGATCACCCTGGCCCTTATCCCCGAACCTCCGGCTCACGTGCTGAATCGGGAATCGGCCATCGTGCGCGGCGGTTTGCGCAAGGTTTTAGCCAATAGCCGCCTGCTGAAGCTGAATTTCGGCATTATGAGTCTGCATATTCTGCTGATGTCGAGCTTCGTGGCGCTGCCGCGCGTGATGGAACAGGCCGGGCTGGCGCCGCAGGATCACTGGAAAGTCTATCTGGTCACCATGCTGATTTCCTTCGCCGGCGTGGTGCCGTTCATTATCTACGCCGAGTTGAAACGGCGCATGAAGCAGGTGTTCGTCGGCTGCATTCTGGTGCTTATCGCCGCCGAGCTGACGCTGTGGGCGGCGGGCAATCAGCTGTGGCAGATTATTGTCGGCGTGCAGCTGTTCTTTCTGGCGTTTAACGTGATGGAAGCCCTGCTGCCGTCGCTGATCAGCAAAGAATCGCCCGCCGGATACAAGGGAACCGCGCTGGGCGTTTACTCCACCACCCAGTTTCTCGGCGTGGCTATCGGCGGCAGTCTGGGAGGCGCGCTGTTCGAGCATTACGGTGCGGCGGTGGTGTTCGCGGCGGGCGCGGGCATCGCCGCGCTGTGGCTGCTGGTGGGTTTCACCATGCGCGAGCCTCCCTACCTCAGCAGCCTGAGAATTACGCTTTCCGATTTCGCGTTGCGCAACGGCGATCTCGAACAGAAAATGCGCACCCAGCCCGGCGTGGCGGAGGTGATTATCGTCCCCGACGAGTACAGCGCCTACGTCAAAATCGATAATAAGAAAATCAGCAGACGGCAGTTGGAAGAGCTGGTCGCCCGGCCCTAGCTCCCGCGGGCGGGCGTCCCGTCCCTTTTCTGTACGGCTGTGCGGCCCGCTATCCGCTAACGCCCGCCTGCTCTTGCAGCCAGCGTTGCAGCAATTCGCCGTCCGCCGACATCTCGATGTCCTGCCGCACGCACAGGTGGTAATCCCGTCCGTCTTCAATCGGCAGATCGAACAGTTTCACCAGTTCGCCGCTGTGCAGAAAACGCTCAATCAGCGGTTCGCGCATCAGCGCGCATCCCAGCCCAGCCTGCAGCCCCGCCAGCGTCAGCAGGCCGTCTTCGAACAGCGGCCCGGTGCTGCGCGGCGGACGCCTGACGTTCTGCGCCTGAAACCACTGCATCCAGGTCGAGCGCTCCTCATCGTGCAGCAGCGGCAACTGCAGCAGCTGTTCCGGCTCGTCGATATGGCCGTGAACGCGCAGAAATTCGCGGCTGCAAACCGGCACCATCTTGCCGGACACCAGCTTCTCGCTGCGATATCCCCCCCACTGCCCGCCGCCGAAACGGATCGACATATCGGAGGCATCGCTCAGGTAATTGCGATGGTTGGCGTAGACCACGTTGATATCGGTTTGCGGATTGGCGCGCAGAAAGTCCGGCAGCCGCGGGATAAACCACCCCATGCCGAACAGCGGGATCAGGCTGATGGTCACCTGGCGGGACTGGGCGTGCTCCAGCACATGTTCGGTCGCCTGGCGCAACACGGTAAACGCGGAACGAATCGAGCGATAGTATTCGCGCCCCTCATTCCTCAGCATCAGCCGCCGCCCCTGGCGCTCCGTCAGCGGCATTTGCAGAAAGGTCTCCAGCGTTTTCAACTGGTGGCTGACCGCCGAGGGAGAAATGTTCAGCTCCCGCGCCGCCGCGGTAATGCTTCCCAGCCGGGCGATAGCTTCAAAAACCCGCACCGCCCGCAGCGGCGGATCGTTGGGCAGGCGGCCGTCCTCGCCTAATCCGCCCTGCAGCAATTGTTCTATTTTATTCATCTGTTGAATTTTTCATCGGTGAAATAATCACACCATAGATTATTAATCATTAATTTTCAATCTGTTAGTTATCCACACTTTTATTATAAGAAATGTTTTTTGCGTATTTCACAGTTTAATTCAGATATTGGATGTTAAACGGGCGATATGAACCCGGCGGATGACGATGTGGATACTCTACTGCAACAACTGATTAATGGCGTGATGCTCGGCAGCATCTACGCGCTTGTCGCGCTGGGCTACACCATGGTGTACGGCATTCTACGCATTATCAATTTCGCCCACGGCGATATTCTGATGGTCGGCGCGCTGACCACGCTCTCCGGCCTGCGCCTGCTGGAACAGTACGCGCCGGGCATGCCGCCGCTGCTGGCGCTGGCGCTCGCCCTGCTGGCGGCGATGACGGTCTGCGCGCTGGTCGCCGCGGCGATAGAACGCTTCGCCTATCGCCGCTTGCGACAGGCCCCGCGCCTGGCGCCGCTGATCAGCGGGATTGGCGTGTCGCTGCTGCTGCAAACCTTCGCCATGCTGATCTGGTCACGCAATCCGCTGATGTTTCCGCAGATTCTCCCCATGGACCCGATTGCGGTGACGGCGGGCGACGCGCAACACCCGCCGGCGGTGATTACCGTCACCGGGCTGGTTACCGTCGGCCTGGCGCTGGCGGTCATGGTCGCGCTATTGCTGCTGGTGGAACACAGCCGTCTGGGGCGCGCCATGCGCGCCACGGCGGAAAATCCGCAGGTCGCCAGCCTGATGGGCGTTAACCCCAACCGCGTCATTACCCTCACCTTCGCCATCGGCGGCGTGTTCGCCGCTCTGGCGGGCGTGATGATGGCCAGCAACTACGGCAACGCCGGCTTTTCGATGGGTTTTCTCCCCGGCATCAAAGCCTTTACCGCCGCCATCCTGGGCGGCATCGGCAACCTGCGCGGAGCGATGCTCGGCGGACTATTGCTGGGCATTATCGAATCCCTGGGCGCCGGTTATCTCGGTGAACTCACCAACGGCGCGTTCGGCAGCAACTATCAGGATGTCTTTGCCTTTATGGTGCTGATCCTGGTGCTGGTATTCCGCCCCTCCGGCCTGCTCGGCGAGCGGCTGGCCAACCGCGCATAGGAGCGACGATGAGCGAAACAACCTTTAATGGCGGCCGCCCTGCCCGCGCCACGGCGCGACGCCGGCTGCATCTCGGCCTGGCGCTGTTTATCGCCGCGCTGCTCGTCGCGCCCTGGGTGGCCGGCGGCCTGGGCGGCAACTACTGGGTGCGGGTGATCGACTTCACCCTGCTGTATATCATGCTGGCGCTGGGGCTGAATATCGTGGTGGGCTTTACCGGTCTGCTGGATATGGGCTTTATCGCCTTCTACGCCGTGGGCGCCTATCTGGCCGCGCTGCTGGCGTCGCCCCATCTGGTCGGCGCGTTTCCGCTGCTGTTGCACTATTTCCCGAACGGGCTGCACTTTTCCATCCTCCTGCTGCTGCCGCTCTCCGCCGCGCTGGCGGCGCTGTGCGGCATAGCGCTGGGGGCGCCCACGCTGCGCCTGCGCGGCGATTATCTGGCCATCGTCACCCTCGGTTTCGGCGAAATTATCCGCATCCTGATGCGCAATCTCGATCGTCCGATCAATATCACCAACGGACCGAAAGGGATTTCCGGCATCGATACCCTGTCGCTGTTCGGCGTCAAATTCAGCGGCGTCCACCAGCTGTTCGGCGTCAAAATCCCGGCGCTGTACCTGTGGTACTACCTGCTCGCGGCGATAGTCATCGCCATTGTTTTTATCTCCCTGCGCCTGCAGCACTCCCGCGTGGGGCTTGCCTGGGCCGCCATCCGGGAAGATGAGGACGCGGCGCGCGCCATGGGCATCAACGCGCGTAATTACAAGCTGCTCGCCTTTGCCATCGGCGCCGCTTTCGGCGGCGTGGCGGGTACGCTGTTCGCCTCCTTTCAGGGCTTCGTCTCCCCGGAGTCCTTCACGCTGCACGAGTCCATCGCCGTACTGGCGATGGTGGTGCTGGGCGGGATGGGACATATCCCGGGGGTGATAGTCGGCGCGATTCTGCTCTCGGCGCTACCGGAGTTCCTGCGCAGCCATGCCGCGCCGCTGCAACAGTCGCTGTTCGGCGCGGTGCTGATCGACCCGGAAATCCTGCGCCAGCTGTTTTACGGTCTGGCTCTGGTGCTGGTGATGCTGTTCCGCCCGGCGGGACTGTGGCCCGCCCGTCATGGGGAGGGGAAATCATGACGCTGTTGTCCATTCGTCACCTCAGCAAACGCTTCGGCGGGCTGGTGGCGGTAAACGACGTTTCTCTCAGCGTCGAACGGCATGAGATCTACGGTTTGATCGGTCCCAACGGCGCCGGGAAAACCACCTGTTTCAACCTGATCACCGGCCTGTATCAGGCCGACGGCGGCAGCTTTATGCTGGAAGATAAGCCCTATAATCCGCGGTCCATCGAAAAGGTCACCCGGGCCGGCATCGCCCGCACCTTCCAGAATCTGCGGCTGTTCAATGAGATGAGCGCGCTGGAAAACGTGATGGTGGGGCGCCATGCGCGCACCCGCAACGGCGTATGGGCGGCCGTCTGCCGCCACCGCCGCGCCCGCGCCGAAGAGCGGGAAACCCGCGAACTGGCCCATTACTGGATGGACTATGTCGGCATCGCCCAATTCGCCCACTACCGCGCCCGCGATCTGGCCTATGGCCATCAGCGCCGCCTGGAAATCGCCCGCGCCCTGGCCACCGACCCCAAATTGCTGGCGCTCGACGAGCCCGCCGCCGGCATGAACGCCGGCGAAAAAGTGGCGCTACAGGCGCTTGCTGGCGCGCATCCGCGACGACGGAAAAACCATTCTACTTATCGAGCACGACGTCAAGCTGGTGATGGGGCTGTGCGACCGCATCAGCGTGCTGGATTACGGCAACGTGATCGCCGAGGGCGATCCGCAGACGGTGCGCCGCCATCCGGCGGTGATCAAAGCCTACCTCGGAGGCCATGCCCATGTCTGACGTTTTGCTGCAGGTGGAACGGCTCGGGGTGAATTACGGCGGTATTCAGGCGGTGAAACAGATTGATTTCACCATCCGCGAAGGCGAACAGGTGACGCTGATCGGCGCCAACGGCGCGGGTAAAAGCTCCACCGTGCGGGCGCTGGCCGGGCTGCAGCCTTACACCGGCTCGGTCATTTACCGCGGGAGTCCTGCCCGCCATCAAAAAACGCCGCCGGAGCAGTTACTGCGCCGGGGGTTGGTGATGGTGCCGGAAGGACGCGGCATCTTTCAGCGCATGACGGTGCTGGAAAACCTGCATATGGGCGCCTGGCTACGGCGCGATAACGCGCAGATAGGCCGTGAAATCGAACGGCTTTTCGCGCGTTTTCCGCGGCTTGGCGAGCGCCGCCACCAGCCCGGCGGCCTGCTTTCCGGCGGCGAACAGCAGATGCTGGCGCTGGCCCGCGCGCTGCTCAGCCGCCCTCGCCTGCTGATCCTCGACGAGCCCTCCATGGGGCTGGCGCCGCTGATGGTGGAAAACATCTTCGAGGTGATCCGCTCGCTGCGCGCGGATGGCGTGACGCTGCTGCTGATTGAGCAGAACGCCCGGCTGGCGCTGGAGGCGACCGATCGCGCCTGGGTGCTGGACAGCGGCGTCATCGCCCACAGCGGCAGCTCGGCCGACCTGCTCAACGACCCGACGATCCAACAGATTTACCTGGGCGAATAGCCCGTTTCTGCGACCAACATCAAGGACTACCTATGAAAACAGCAACCTTAAGCATGATTCCAGCGGCGCTGATGCTGCTCGGACTGTCGGCCGCCGCGCCCGCTGCGGCGGCGGACGAAACCCTGGTCATCGGCCTTGCCGGACCGCTTACCGGACCCTCGGCGCGCATCGGCAAGGATCTGGAAAACGGCGCACAGTTGGCCATCGATGACGTTAACCGGCAAAAACCACATATCGGCGGCAAGGCCGTCACCTTCAAGCTACAGTCGGAGGACGACCAATCCGATCCGCGTACCGCCGTGGCGGTGGCGCAGCGATTGGTGGACAGCGGCGTAGCGGGCGTGGTGGGCCACTGGAATACCGGCACCAGCATTCCGGCGGCGCGTATTTATCACGATGCCGGCATCGCCCAGGTGGCGCCGGTCGCCACCGGACACGCCTACACCCGGCAGGGTTTCGACACCAGTTTCCGGGTGATGGGGCATGACGACGACGGCGGCGCTTATGCCGGGCAGTACGCGGTGCAGGTATTGAAAGCGAGCCGCGTCGCGGTTATCGACGATCGCACCGCTTTCGGGCAGGGACTGGCGGACGAGTTCGTCAAATCGCTGGAGTCTCAGGGGGTAAAGATCGTCGATCGCCAGTATGTGGATGATAAAACCGTCGATTTCAGCGCCGTGCTGACGGCGATCCGCAGTAAGAACGTCGACCTTATCTTCTTTGGCGGCGTAGACAGCCAGGCCGCGCCGCTGGCCAGGCGCATCAAACAGCTGGGCATCAACGCCACGCTGATGGGCGCCGGCGGTTTCGTCAGCCAGACCTTCCTGCAGTTGGCGCAAAAGGAAGGCGAAGGCGTGGTGGCGCTGGAGCCGGGCCTGCCGGTGGAGCAGATGCCGGGCGGGAAAGCCTTTGAACAGGCTTACCGCGACCGCTATCACACCCATATCGAACTGCACGCCCCGTTCGCCTATGACGCCACCCAGACGTTGATCGCCGCCATCCGCGAGGCCGACTCCATCGACGCCGCCGATTATCTGCCGAAACTGCGCGCGATCTCGCATCAGGGCGTCACCGGCGTCATCGCTTTTGACGGCGAAGGCAATCTCAAAAACCCGTCGTTCACGGTTTATAAAGTCGTGGACGGCAAATGGCAGCCGCAAACGGTATTGGGCGGCAGCCGGCAATAAGTTGACGTAAAGCGGTAACGAAATGAGGCAATGCGATGAGCTGTAAGCAAAACGAGCCGGGTATTCTGGCCCGTCGCCGTATCGAGGCGGAAATCATCAAACCGATCTATCAGGTTCTGGTGCGGGAAGTGGGCAAGGCCCGCGCCCAGGCGATCATCGGCGAGGCCATCGAACAGGCCGCCATTGACGCCGGGCGCGAGTTTGCCCGCCAAGAGCCGGAGGGCGCGGATTTGCAAAGCTTTATCGCATTGCAGTATCTGTGGGAAAAAGACGACGCGCTGGAGGTCCGGGTGATCGACAGCGACGAGCAACGCTACGACTACGATGTCACCCGCTGTCGCTACGCCGAGATGTATCACCAGATGGGACTGGGAGAGATCGGCCATCTGCTCTCCTGCGCGCGCGATGAGAAATTTATCGTCGGCTACGCGCCGGAGGTGGAACTGCGACGCACCACCACCATCATGTGCGGCGCGGCGCGCTGCGACTTCCGTTACCGGGTGAAAAAAAAGGAAGAAAAATAATGAGCACGCTACAAATCAACGCTCAGCGCCTGTGGCATACGCTGGAAACCATGGCGCGCTACGGCGCGACCGCCAACGGCGGCGTTACCCGCCTGTCGCTGAGCGCAGAGGATAAACAGGCGCGCGACCTGCTGCGCGGCTGGGCGGAAGAGGCCGGTTTCTTCTGCCGGGTGGACCGGCTCGGCAATATGTTTATGCGCCGAGCGGGCCGCAATCCGGACCTGGCTCCGGTACTGACCGGTTCGCACGTCGACTCCCAGCCGCTTGGCGGCCGCTTTGACGGTATCTACGGGGTGCTCGCCGGCCTTGAGGCGCTGCGCACGCTTAACGACCACGGCATCGAAACCGAACGCGCCATTGAGCTGGTGAACTGGACCAACGAAGAGGGCGCCCGCTTCGCGCCGGCGATGCTCGCCTCCGGCGTCTGGGCCGGGGTCTTCACGCCGGAATTCGCCCTGGCGCGCAGCGATGGCGACGGCGTGACGGTAGCGCAGGCGCTGCAGGCCATCGGCTACGCCGGCACGCAGCCGGCCGAGGCGTATCCGCTGCACGCCTGTTACGAACTGCATATTGAACAAGGGCCGATCCTGGAAGCCGAGGGGCTGGATATCGGCGTGGTTTACGGCGCGCAGGGACAGCGCTGGTACGAGGTCGCCATCGACGGATTCGCCGCCCACGCGGGAACCACGCCGATGGAGCGCCGGCGCGACGCGCTGTGCGGCTTCGCCGAACTGGTGAGCGCCGTCGAGCGTATCGGTCATGATTTCTCGCCCGACGGCCGCGCCACCGTCGGCATGGCGCAAATCACCCCCAATTCGCGCAATGTGGTGCCGGCGCGGGTGTTTTGCAGCGTGGAGTTCCGCCATCCGCAGCAGGCGGCGCTGTTGGCCATGGAACAGGAACTGCAGCGGGCGGTGGACAAGCTGACCGATCGCCGGCTGAGCGTCGATCTGCGCCGCATTTTCGACTATGCGCCGATAAGCTTTGATGCGCACTGCGTCGCGCAGGTGCGTCAGGCGGCGGACAGGCTGAATTACGCCAGCCGGGAGATGGTGTCCGGCGCCGGACATGACGCCTGCTATATCAACCGGGCGGCGCCCACCGCGATGATTTTTATCCCCTGCGTGGCGGGCGTCAGCCATAACGAAGCGGAGAATATCTTGCCCGAGTGGAGTGAAAAAGGCGCCAACGTGTTGCTGCACGCGGTATTGGCGTCGGCGCAGGAGCGATAGCGCGCGGCGCGGTGGAAACCGGAGGTCGCCTCCTGGCGTTCTCCGGCGCGGTTATGCGGCGCCGCGCCCTGAGGGATTAATCGCGGAAGTTGGTGAACTGGAAAGGCTGCCCCAGGTCCGCGCCGCGCACCAGGGCCATGGCCCCTTGCAGATCATCGCGGGATTTCCCGGTCACCCGCACCTGCTCGCCCTGAATCTGCGCCTGCACCTTCAGTTTGCTGTCTTTAATCAGCTTGACGATTTTTTTCGCCTGCGCGGTTTCAATGCCCTGCTTCAGTTTGGCGTCTACGCTGTAGGTTTTACCGCTGTGATCCATCTCTTCCGGGATCTCCAGCGCGCCCCCTTCAATACCGCGCTTCAACAGTTTTTCACGCAGGATATCGATCAGTTGCTGAACCTGAAAATCCGACTCGCTGGCGGCTTTGATGCTTTGTGATTTTTCATTCAGTTCAAAGCTGGCCGGCACGTTGCGAAAATCCCAACGGGTACCCAGTTCACGGGTGGCGTTTTCCACCGCATTGCGCACTTCCTGCATATCAATTTCCGAAACAATATCGAAAGATGGCATAATCGGTCTCCTGACAAATTTGGCTGACGAGCATAATAACCCCTCCTGGCAAGAAACAAAATTCCGGGAGAAGTTTTTGACCATTGACAAAGTAAGCATTCGTAATACTGACCCCAAATCCGTCATTCCTGCGCAGGCAGGAATCTTTCTGATATCAATGTATCAGTTGAAAGCAGATCCCCGCTTTCGCGAGGATGACGGTGGAGATGAGGGGGATTGTCAGCAACCTCAAACTTCCGGGAGAAAAAACGCCTGGAGCGTTTTTAACGCCGCTTGCGGCGGCCCGCCAGGGATGGCAGGTCACAAAATGCGTCTCGACGTCAGAATTATTGCGCTTGGAAGTCACTCCGTTACAATTAATGATTAGCCTGCTAAATGGATATTGATACGCATCATGACCTATGATTGGCGGTTTCCCGAGTCAAAATAAGGGAGAATCCTATGAAAATAACCGTTCTTGGTTGCGGCGCTATCGGGCAGTTGTGGCTCGCCGCCCTGCACCGGCAAGGCCACGACGTTCAGGGGTGGTTACGTATTCCGCAACCTTTTTGCCCGGTCAATGTCACCCGGTTGGACGGGCGGCACAGCAACCTTAATTTGACCGCCAACGACCCCGAGCATCTGGCGCAGAGCGAGTTATTGCTGGTCACCCTAAAGGCCTGGCAGGTTTCCGATGCCGTGCGCAACCTGCTGCCGAAGTTAAACCCCGCCTGCACTATTTTGCTGCTGCATAACGGCATGGGCGCGCGCGAAGAGCTGCCGCCGCTGCGGCAACCGCTGATTTTGGGCATCACCACCCACGCGGCGCGGCGCGATGCCACCACCGTGGTGCATACCGCCGCCGGGACCACCCATATCGGCGCGATCGGCAATAACGACGACGCGCCGAGCCATTTTGCCGAAATACTGCATCAGGCGCTGCCCGACGTGGCCTGGCATAACGATATCTCCGCCACCTGCTGGCTGAAGCTGGCGGCCAACTGCGTGATTAATCCCTTAACGGTTATCCATCAATGCACCAACGGAGAATTGCGCGCCTACCCGCAGCAGCTTATCTCCCTTTGCCAGGAAATCGCCGCGGTGATGGAACGGGAAGGCTTCCACACCTCGGCGGACAGCCTGCTGATCTACGTTAATCAAATCATTCACAACACCGCGGCCAATACCTCTTCCATGCTGCAGGACATTCTGGCGCAACGTCATACCGAAATTGACTATATCACCGGTTACCTGCTGCGGCGGGCGCGTATCCACGGCCTGGCCGTTCCCGAAAACAGCCGTCTGTTTGAGGCCATCAAGCATAAGGAAAACGAGTATGAGCGCATCAGTGCTGGTATGTCTGGCTCCTGGTAGCGAGGAAACCGAAGCGGTCACCACCATCGACCTGCTGGTCAGAGCGGGCATTCAGGTTACGCTTGCCAGCGTCGCCAGCGACGGCGACCTTGAAATCACCTGCTCGCGCGGCGTCAGGCTGCTGGCCGACGCCCCGCTGGTGGCGGTGGCGGATCGCCATTTCGACGCCCTGGTGCTGCCCGGCGGATTACAGGGCGCCGAATGCTTCCGCGACAGCCCGGTGCTGGTGGAGTGTATCCGCCAGACGCATCAGGAAGGAAAAATCGTCGCGGCGATGTGCGCCACCCCGGCGCTGGTGCTGGAATATCACCAGCTTTTCCCCATCGGCAATATGACCGGCTACCCCGCGCTGCGCGATAAGATCGCGCCGGAAAAATGGCTGGAAAAACGCGTGGTGTACGATCCGCGCGTCAGCCTGCTGACCACCCAGGGACCGGGCACCAGTATGGATTTCGCCCTGAAGCTGATCGACCTGCTGCTGGGCAAGGCGAAAGCGGCGGAGGTGGCGGCGCAGTTGATTCTGCCGCCCGGTATCTACAATTATCAGGACTGATTGCCGCCCTGCGGGGCCGCCGCCTCCTGGCGGACCGCCAGCGGATTGGCCGCTTGCAGCAGAGTGTAGAGCGCCTGCGGGTCGATGGCCTTGCAGATCCCCTGCGGTTTTTGCATAGCGGCGTCTTCCGCCGCCAGCATGGCGTTAATCACCGCCTCATGGGTGCTTGCCACCGCCGCCTGATAGATCGGGTCGAAACACTCGTCGTTCAGGTAGCGAAAAGATTGATGCGCCTGCGCCACCTGCGGCAGCGGAGCGGCGTTGGCGGTGCTGAACGCCAGAAAGATATCCCCGGAGTTATTGCCGCCGGGGCTGCCGGACTGCGATATTCCCAGCCCGGCGCGCCGGGCCAGACGCTGTAGCTGATGGGGCATCATCGGCGCATCGGTCGCCAGAATAACGATAATTGAACCGCGCTCCTGCCGCAGCGCCTCCGGCAGTTCGTCATCCAGCAGGGTGCCCAGCGGAACGCCAAACAGAGAAAACCACGAGCGCTGTCCGTAATTCGCCTGCACCAGCGCGCCCAGGGTGTATTCTTCACCGTCGATAGCGAAGCGGCGCGACGAGGTCCCGGTGCCGCCTTTAAAGCCGTAGCAAATCATCCCGTTCCCCCCGCCCACGTTGCCTTCGGCCAGTGGGCCGCCGTGGGCGGAGTTCAGCGCCGCCAGGGCATCGTCGACCGTGACATGCAAACCGTTGATATCATTAATCACGCCATCATAGGTTTCGGCGACCACCGGCATCGCCCAGATATGGTGCCGTTCCCAGGTTTCACGGTATTGCTCAATCATCCAGCGCACGGCGGCCTGGTGCACGGTGCCGGTTGAGTGCGTATTGGTCAGGCAGATCGGGCCGACGAAATAGCCCCCGTCCTTAATCCAGTGCGTCCCCGTCATCTCGCCATTGCCGTTAAGGGCATGACAGCCCGCCCACACCGGCTGCGGCTCGCGTTGATACCCGCGCGGCAACAGCGCGGTAACGCCGGTTTTAATCTGTTTCCCGCCGCTGCTGACGCCATTGATGGTCCGGTAGCCGACCATCACCCCCGGCACGTCGGTAATCGCGTTATGGGCGCCCGTTGGACCGTCGAAGCGTAATCCTAACTGACGAGCTCTTGTTTTTGACATAAATGACTTCCTTTAATCATCTGCACGCCGGCTTCTTATATACAGCCCGACGGCCGCTATCGCTAAGGAACCAAGAATTAATAACGTGGCAATCGCATTGATCTCCGGTTTGATGCCGCGTCTTATCATGCCGTATATCTGTACCGGCAGCGTCGTGGCGTCAACGCCGGAAATAAAATAGGTGATCACCAGATCGTCCAGGGAAATAATAAAGGCCAGCAGCGCACCGCCGATAACGCCGGGCAGGATCATCGGCAGGGTAATACGTCTGAAGGTGATCCACGGCGTGGCGCCCAAATCCGCCGAGGCTTCTTCCAGCCGGGAATCCATACCCGCCAGCCGGGCGCTGACGATAAGAAATACGTAGCTGCAGAGAAAAGTACAGTGGCCGATAATAATCGACAGCTTTCCCAGGGGAATGCCGACATGAACAAAAAATATCAATAGCGCAATACCCAGCACGATATCCGGCATCATCATGGGGATATAGAGCATCAGCCGATAAAAACCCTGCAGCCTGAAGCGGTATCTCGCCACCGCCAGCGCCGTTACCGTCCCGATTAACGTTGAGATGACGGTGGTGCTCAGCGAGACGATCAGGCTGTTTTTCAGCGCCTGCAGTAACTGGCCGGTTGAATCGATATATAGCGCGCTTTCGTTTAACCGGTTATCCAAGCCAAACAATGAGCGATACCAGTCAAAACTGAACCCCTGCCAGATCATCATATTAATCGGATTGGCGTTAAACGAATAAATTACGATCAATAACACCGGACAATAAAGAAAGATAAAAAACCCCAGGCCGTAGAGATCCAACGACCAATGCGCCAGGCGAGATAAAAAACGTTTTTTCATATTTTATCCTATGTCATCCGACTCGCCGAATCAGCCGCGGCGCGACGCTGGGAAAGATAAAAATTAACCAGCAGTACGCATAACACCATCAGCATCAACAGCATGGAGATCGCCGCGCCGAAGGGCCAGTTGCGGGCGGAGAGGAATTGCTGTTCGATCAGGCTGCCCACCATAATTACCCTGGCGCCGCCCAGCAATGAAGGAATGATAAAGTTGCCCAGCACCGGGATAAAAACCATCACCGAACCGGCAATAATTCCCGGCAGCGTTAACGGGAAGGTAATACGCCAGAATGTTTTCCACTGGTTGGCGCCCAAGTCATAGGATGCGTAAATCAGACTGCGGTCGATCTTTTGCACGCTGGCGTAAACCGGCAAAAACATAAAAGGGATATAAACGTAAACCATCCCGATTAATACCGCCGTCTCGGTATAGATCAGATTAAGCGGCTGCTGGATAATTCCCAGGCTCTGCAAAATATGATTCAGGAAGCCGGTGGGCCGCAGAATCAGCACCCAGGCGTACAGGCGCACCACCAGGCTGGCGAAAAAAGGCAGCGTAATCAGGAATAATAAAAAATTACGCACTTTTAGCGATTTGCCGCTCACCCAAAAGGCAATCGGATAGCAGACCAGCAGTGATATCACCACGCTGATTAGCGCAATGCGGATTGAGGTGGCAATGATTTTCAGATACAGAATATCGAAATCCTCAAATACCCCATCGGCCCAGCCCAGGATGCGGCCATAATTATCCGGATACAGGCTCCATTCGACGCCGCCATATAATCCCGGCGTTAAAAAACTGAACGTCACCATAATGGCCAGCGGTATCAGGAAGAACAGGCTCAATAGCAGCGTGATCGGTGATAATAATCCGAGTAACCTTAACTTTTTCGCGGCCGCCAATGTCATCATGCGCACGCTTCCCGATAAGGTAATAAGTGACAGGAAGCGATGTCATACCACAGCGTAATAGCATCTCCCGGTTTGAATAAATGCGGCGTGGTCAGGGAACGGTTGCCAATCGAAACCTTAAGCGATTCATGTTGCCCCGCCTTGAAAATAATCTCGATATCCTTACCCATAAAAATGACCTGCCGCACTATGCCGTCAATTCTGGCGTATTGCGTCTCCACGTCGTCGTTTTTCTGCAACACAAAGTGCTGCGGGCGCAATAATAGCTGCCAGCGCTGCCCCAGCTGATAGCTGGCGCCGGCCTGTTTCACGGCGCTATACAGGTCGCCGTCGGGCGTGGTCAATACCAGATGATGGGCGGCGATATCCGTAATGGATACGTCGATAAGGTTGCTTTCGCCAATAAAACCGGCGACGAAATGGTTAGCCGGCTGGTCGTAAATGGCGCTCGGATCGCCATTTTGCTGTATTTTCCCGCCGTTGAGCACGATGATGCGATCCGACATGGTCAGCGCTTCTTCCTGATCGTGGGTGACGAAAATAAAAGCGATTTTCAGCTCGCTTTGCAGGCGTTTTAACTCAAGCTGCATGCTTTGCCGCAAATTACGATCCAGCGCGGAGAGCGGCTCGTCCAGCAGCAACAGGGTCGGCCGATTGACGATGGCTCTGGCCAGGGCCACGCGCTGCTGCTGCCCCCCCGAAAGCTGCGCGGGCCTGCGTTTTTCCATCCCCTGCATCCCCACCAGCTCAAGGGTTTGCGCCACCCGGCGATTGCGCTCGCTGCGCAGCGCCCCCTGCACGTCCAGTCCGTAGCCCACGTTATCGGCGACGTTCAGGTGCGGGAATAGCGCATAGCTCTGAAATACGGTATTGACCGGCCGCTGATGGGCCGGCGTTTCATTGGCGGTTTTCCCCAGAATCCGCAACTCGCCGCTGTCCAGCGATTCAAAGCCGCTGATAATTCTGAGCAGGGTGGTTTTGCCGCAGCCGGACGGCCCCAGCAGGGTGACGAATTCATTATCCCGCACCTGCAGATTAATGCCATCCAGCGCTTTTACCCTCCCCCCTTCCGGGGTCCGGTAATATTTCACCGCGTTGTTTAAAGCAACAACCGAACGGAAGTTATGACTCTCATTCATAATAACTCCGGCAAGCGTCAGTAAAAAAATCGCCAGGATAAATAACCGGCCGCATTAATTCGCGCTGCGAAAGCGCGTCCACACCCGGTCGTATTGGCGCAGATATTGTCCCAGATCCTCAAATATCTGCAGCCGGGCGCGGACGTCGGCGGGCGGATTGGCGGCGGGATCGTTTTTTAAGCTCGCCGGCAATAAATCAATCGCCTTACGATTGGGGGTGCCGTTCATTTGCTGCGCGGTATTCATCGCCGCAATATCCGGCTTCAGAAAGAACTCCATAAATTTTTTGGCGTTCTCTTTATTCGGGGCGCTGTGCAGTACGCACATATTTTCCTGATACATGGTGGCCCCCTCTTCAGGGATCACATAGGCGAGATTATCCGGATCCTGCGAGACGTACATCAGCGCGCCGACGAAATAGTGCGCGGCGGCCACGTCCCCGGACTGCACCAGCGGAATACTTTCGTAGGTGAAGGCCGACACCAGGGGTTTTTTCGCCGTCAGCCAGTCGGCCGCCTGCTTTAAATCCTCGCCGCTATGGGTATTGACCGATTTATTATTGACGATAAGCCCGACGCTGAGCGTTTCACGCATATCGTCCAGCATGATCACTTTTTTGCCCCGCTCGGCTTCGGCAAAAAAATCGCTCCAGGAGGTGATGGGTTTATCCACCTTATTTTTATTGTAAAAAATGCCGACGGTGCCCCAGGCGTACGGCAGGCAGTACTCACCTTTGGGATCGGTTTTGGCGCGCAAAAACTGCGGGTCGATATTGCCGAAGTCCGCCGCCTGATTGATATCGGTTTTTTCCAGCAGCTTGAGCGTCGCCATCACGTCCTGCATATGGACGGAGGGAAAAACGATATCGTAACCGCTGGCGCCCGCCTGAATTTTGGCCAGCATCTCTTCATTATTGCCATAGGTATCCAGCTTTACGCTGATGCCGGTTTCTTTGGTAAACGCCGTCAATACCGCCGGATTAATATAATCGCCCCAGTTATACAGCCGCAATTCGCCTGCGGCTCGCGCCGGCAGGCTGGTTAGCATGGCTGAGGCCAGCAGAGATAAACAGACGCCCTTGGCGGCTTTTGCAACGCGAATAGACATGTTGACTCTCCGTCGAGTGGCGCCTGCCGGGAAGCATCCTCGATATGACGGGCGCCTGATTGCACGGCTGATGGCATCATGATGGAATTACCGGTTTCATTCTTGCTATCAGCGGGATTTATGACATATTTATGTCTTCAGATATACGTTTGCAATCTTTATGCCATTGGCGCTCAATTAATGGTATTTAATTACCCAATATTAAATTAATGGTATTTTAATGTCAGAAAATCAATCAGGTAAGCGCATGATTACAGAAAGAATTGAGAGTCTGGACGGTAAGTTGACGCCGGCGGAACGCACCCTGTGGGCCTATATTCAGGCCAACCTGGAAGGGATTGCGTTTGAAAATGGTGCAACCCTTGCCCAAAAAAGTGGCGTCAGCCCCAATACCGTCAGCCGCTTTCTGCGCCGCCTGGGCTATAAAGGGTTACAGGGACTGAAAGAGGACCTGCGCGACGACGTGCGAGTGCAGTCGCTGCTGAATACCACGCTGCTGGAGCGGGTTGAGCAATCGGATGACCTGACCATCCACCTCAATAAAGAGATCGACGCGCTGGTTAAATTCTGGGAGCAGCTTGGCAGCCAGCACTGGCGGGATATCGTCGAACGCGTATGCAACGCGGAGAAAGTATTTATCTGCGGCTTTCAGACCATCCGCGGAATGGCGGAGGACTTCTCCAATCGTTTATCGCTGGTGCGCTCCGACGTTGAATTTCTGGACTTATACAGCGGCGTGCTGGGCCAGTGGCTGGATAGCTATCAAAAGCATTGCTGCGTCATTTTAATCGACATCGCGCCCTACGCCGAGGCCGGCGTCTCTTTCGCCAATGAATGCATCAAGGAAAACGCCGACCTGGTGGTGTTTACCGATGAGTACGGCATCGCCAAGTATATGAATACGCCCCACATCGTGACCATGACCACCAAAACCGGGCTGATCCTGGAGTCCACCGGCGGTTTGGCCAGCGCGCTTAATGTGCTGCTGCACTGCGTCGCCGCCAAAAACAAAGGGCAGCTTAAGCAGCGGCTTGAAGCCTATGAAAATCGGGTGAAATGCCTGAAGCTTTATCGTTCATAAAAGAAGAGAAAGCCCCGCCGCCAGGCCGGGGCCGATTACCGCGACTAGGGGCGGTACACCTTCACATTGCTGAACCCCTGCTCGCGCAGGTAGAGCGCCTGCAAGCGGCTCATCACGCCGCGATCGCAGTAGAGCAGATAGGTTTTGCTCTGATCCAGCTCGCCGAACTGGGTGCTCAGTTTGTAGAACGGCACCGATTTAATCTCGGCATTATCCAGCGCCAGCGGTTTTTCTTCCTGCTCGTCCGGCGAGCGGATATCCAGCAGGACATCCGTCGGTGCAAACGCCGCCACCGTTTCCACTTCCGCCACTTCTTCGCGGGTTTGCTCGGCGATCTCGCGGATATCGATATTGCGCGCTTCGCCGACCACGCGATCGAGAATAGTGAAATCGAACCGGCTCTCTTCATGCTCGATTTTGGCTTTCACCGCTTTGACCGTCGGGCTTTTGGAGATCACCCCGCAGTATTCTGGCATCGTCTTGGCGAAATCTTCCGTTCCCAGCTCGCGCGCCAGCTTGATGATGTGCTCTTTGTCATGGGAGATCAGCGGACGCAGAATCAGCGTGTCGGAGGCGTTATCAATCAGGCGCAGGTTGGTCAGCGTCTGGCTGGAAACCTGCCCCAGCGCTTCGCCGGTGACCAGCGCCTGTACGCCGTAGCGCTCGGCCATTTGGGAAGCCGCGCGCACCATCATACGCTTGAGCACTACGCCCATTTGCCCGTCATCGACTTTTTCCAGGATCTCGCCCACCACCGGTTCGAAATCAATGGCGATAAAACGCACCCGATGCGAGCTGCCGAAGCGGTTCCACAGATAATACGCCACCTGCTTGACGCCGATTTCATGCGCCGCGCCGCCCAGATTGAAGAAACAGTAATGCACCCTGCAGCCGCGGCGCATCAGCATATAGCTGGAGACGCCGGAGTCGAAGCCGCCGGAGATCAGCGACAGCACGTCTTCCTGCGTACCGATGGGGAAACCGCCGATGCCTTCGTAGCGGGCGTTAATCAGCAGCAGCCGATCCTGGTCGATCTCCAGATGAACGGTAACCTGCGGCGAGGTGAGTTTTACCTGGGCGCTGGCGATATGCTGATTCAAACCGCCGCCGACATAGCGTTCCACGTCCTGCGAGCTAAACTCATGCTTACCGCGGCGCTTTACGCGCACGCAGAAGGTTTTGCCTTGCAGCTGTTCGCGGTACAGCGCCAGCGTTTGCTCGAAGATGTCATGGACATCGGTGTAGGTGCGATCTTCAACATCGAGAATATGGTGGATGCCGGGAATGCGCGTCAGCGCGTCGCGAATAGTCTCGCGTTGGCTCTCGTCTTTGGCGCGGACTTCGATATGATCCCAGTGACGGACGACCGCCAGCGTTTCATCATGGTGTTTTAATACGTTGCGAATGTTGCCGGTCAGAATCTTGATAAAGCGCAATCTTACGGATTGGCTCTTGATGGTGATTTCCGGGAACAATTTAATGATAAACTTCATGGTGGCTGTCGTTACTTGGTCAGAAAGGTGTAAATAAATTTACCCTGAGCGCTAAAATCACGTTATCGGTAAAATCGGCCGCACAGGGATGATTTTACCGATAGCATCCAGGGCGCGGAGTATATCATCATCCATACTTAAAGTAATTGGCGTTGCGGCAACGCCAGGCAGCAAAGGGAAGAAGATTTACCCTGCGCTTTAACCGTATAATTACGGCGGCATTCATTGGCGCGCCGCCGCAAACAGCGCCATGCCGCGATAAAGCAGCGGCGTATCAACCAGGATTCTGAAAACTATGCCCAAGAAAACCGAGCCGCCGGTGAGTTTTGAAAGCTCGCTGAGCGAACTGGAAAAAATCGTTACCCGTCTTGAATCCGGCGAACTGCCGTTGGAAGAGGCGCTGAATGAATTCGAACATGGCGTACGGCTTGCGCGCCAGGGCCAGCAGAAGCTGCAGCAGGCGGAGCAGCGGGTACAGATTCTACTGAGCGACGAACCCGATGCGCCGCTGTCGCCTTTTACCCCGGACAGTGAATAGCCATGACGGATTTCCCTGCACAATTGCACGCCCGCCAGCAGCGCGCCAATCGCGTATTAAGCCAGTTTATCTCCGCGCTGCCCTTTCAGAGTAGTCCACTGGTCAACGCCATGGGTTATGGGTCACTGTTGGGCGGCAAGCGGCTGCGCCCGTTTCTGGTTTATACTACGGGGGAACTGTTCGGCATGCCGCTGGAAAGTCTGGATGCGCCCGCCGCCGCGGTGGAATGCATTCATGCCTATTCGTTAATCCACGACGATCTCCCGGCGATGGACAATGACGACCTGCGCCGCGGCCAGCCGACCTGCCATATCAAGTTTGGCGAAGCCAGCGCCATTTTGGCCGGAGACGCCCTGCAAACGCTGGCGTTCTCCATCTTGTCCGACGCGCCGATGCCCCGGGTAACGGAGCGCTCCCGACTGGCGATGCTATCCGAGCTGGCGCAGGCCAGCGGCGTGGCCGGCATGTGCGGCGGTCAGGCGCTGGATCTGGCGGCCGAAGGCCATCAGGTCGATCTGGCCGCGCTGGAGCAAATTCATCGCCATAAAACCGGCGCGCTGATCCGCGCGGCGATCAGGCTGGGCGCGCTGGCGGCGGGCGATACCGGGCGGGCGGCGTTGCCCTATCTCGATCGCTATGCCGACGCCATCGGCCTGGCCTTCCAGGTGCAGGACGATATTCTGGACGTGGTCGGCGACAGCGCCACCACGGGCAAACGCCAGGGCGCCGATCAGCAGTTGGGCAAAAGCACCTACCCCGGCTTACTGGGGCTGGAGCGCGCCCGGGAAAAAGCCTGGGATCTTTACCGGCAGTCGCTGGCGGCGCTGGATGATTTAGCCACATCCAGCCGGGAACCACTGAATATTGCGCCATTACAAGCGCTGGCGAGTTTTATCGTCGAGCGTAATAAATAAAATCTCAGAATGAGTCTCTCATGAGTTTTGATACCGCGAAATACCCTACATTGTCGTTAGTGGAAACCCCGGAAGAATTACGTCTGCTACCGAAAGAAACCCTGCCGAAGCTGTGTGACGAACTTCGCCAATATCTGCTGGACAGCGTCAGCCGCTCAAGCGGGCACTTCGCCTCCGGGCTCGGCACCGTCGAGCTGACGGTCGCGCTGCACTATGTCTACAACACCCCGTTCGATCATCTGGTGTGGGACGTCGGCCATCAGGCCTATCCGCACAAGATCCTCACCGGCCGTCGCGATCGCATCGCGACCATCCGCCAGAAAGGCGGCCTGCACCCTTTCCCGTGGCGGGATGAAAGCGAATATGACGTATTGAGCGTCGGCCACTCCTCCACCTCCATCAGCGCCGGACTGGGCATGGCGGTGGCCGCCGAACGCGAAGGGAAAGGCCGCCGCACCGTGTGCGTAATCGGCGACGGCGCCATCACCGCGGGCATGGCGTTTGAAGCCATGAACCACGCCGGCGATATCAAATCCGACCTGCTGGTGGTGCTGAACGACAATGAGATGTCGATATCGGAAAACGTCGGCGCGCTGAATAACCATCTCGCCCAGCTGCTGTCGGGCAAGCTTTACGCCAGCCTGCGCGAGGGGGGCAAAAAGGTGTTGTCCGGCCTGCCGCCGATCAAGGAGCTGGTCAGACGCACCGAAGAACACCTGAAAGGAATGGTGGTTCCCGGCACCATGTTCGAAGAGCTGGGTTTTAACTATATCGGCCCGGTTGACGGCCATGACGTGCAGGCGCTGGCGCAGACGCTGAAAAATATGCGCAGCCTGAAAGGCCCGCAGCTGCTGCATATCATGACCAAAAAAGGGAAAGGCTATGCGCCGGCGGAGCTGGACCCGATAAGCTGGCACGCGGTGCCCAAATTCGACCCCGCCAGCGGCACGCTGCCGAAAAGCAAAGACGGCGCGCTGCCCACCTACTCCAAGATTTTCGGCCAGTGGCTACGGGAAACCGCCGCCAAAGACAGCAAGCTGATGGCCATCACCCCCGCCATGCGCGAAGGGTCCGGCATGGTGCAGTTTTCGCGCGAATACCCGCAGCAATATTTTGACGTGGCGATTGCCGAACAGCATGCGGTGACCTTCGCCGCCGGCCTGGCCGTCGGCGGCTACCGCCCCGTCGTCGCCATCTACTCCACCTTTTTGCAGCGCGCCTACGATCAGGTGATCCACGACGTCGCCATTCAGAATTTGCCGGTGCTGTTCGCCATCGATCGCGGCGGCATCGTCGGCGCCGACGGGCAGACGCATCAGGGCGCGTTCGACCTGTCGTTTTTACGCTGCATTCCCAATATGGTGATTATGACGCCAAGCGACGAAAATGAGTGCCGCCAGATGCTGCACACCGGCTACCTCTATCAACAAGGACCGGCGGCGGTGCGCTATCCGCGCGGCAACGGCAGCGGCGTCGATTTGGCGCCGCTGGCCGAACTGCCGATCGGCAAAGGCGTGGTGCGGCGTCAGGGCGACGATATCGCCATCCTCAACTTCGGCACGCTGCTGCCGGAAGCGCAAAAGGCGGCGGACAAGCTCAATGCCACGCTGGTGGATATGCGTTTCGTCAAACCGCTGGATGAGGCGCTGATTCTGGAACTGGCGAGCACCCACAACGCGCTGGTGACGCTGGAAGAGAACGCGGTGATGGGCGGCGCCGGCAGCGGCGTGAACGAACTGCTGATGGCGAAGCGAATCGCGATTTCGGTACTCAACCTCGGCCTGCCGGATAAATTTATTCCCCAGGGCGGTCAGGAAGAGATACGCAGCGATATCGGCCTGGACGCGGCGGGCATTGAACGCAGCATTACGCGCTGGCTGGCGTAAAATAGATTATCGCCGGGGCGCAAGGCCCCGGTATTTTATGCCGTTCAGATCAGAATAGCGGCCAGTGATGCCCAATCAGGTAAATAATCCCCGCGGAAATCACCCCCGCCACGATATCGTCGATCATAATCCCCATGCCGCCGTGCACATTGCGATCGAACCAGCGGATCGGCCAGGGTTTCCAGATATCCAGGCAGCGAAACACCACAAATCCGGCGGCGACCCACGGCCACTCGTTCACCGGTAATGCCATCAGGGTAATCCACATGCCGACGAATTCGTCCCAGACGATGCTGCCGTGGTCGTGGACCCCCATATCCTTCGCCGTCTGATGGCACAGATAGACGCCGATGCAGATGCTGAACATCACCAGCAGCGAATAGAGCTCCAGGGGAAGAAACGACATCGCATACCACAGCGGGATCGCCGCCAGCGACCCCACCGTGCCGGGCATCCAGGGCGACAAACCGCTGCCGAACCCCGTCGCCAGCAGATGCCAGGGATTGCGTAAACGCAGTCGGCTTTTCGCCGTTTGCGCCCCCTGAGTTTTACCCGCCAAAATGGTCATATCCCTTCCAGTTCAGTTCAACCTCTTTGTCGCCGCGGAAGAAACGCAACCCTTCCGACGCAGGTCCGACCTGCCCGATACAGGTATAGGCGGCGCCCAGATGCCCTAAGGCGATATCCAAAGCGCCGCGGTTGATTTCAGGTACGGTAAAGCACAGTTCATAATCTTCCCCGCCCGACAGCGCCCAGCGCAGCGCCTGTTCTTCGTCCACGCGATCGCGCAGCCAGTGAGAATAAGGAATGGCGTCCAGATTGAGGCGCGCGCCGCATTCGCTGGCGTTGAGGATATGTTGCAGATCGGAAATCAGGCCGTCGGAAAGATCAATCGCCGAACTGGCCAAATCACGCAGCGCCTGCCCCTGCAAGATCCGCGGCTGCGGACGCAGATGCCGCTGCACCAACGCCCGGCGGGCGTCGTCATCGTCAATGCGCAGCGTATCCTGCAAGATCGCCAGCCCGGCGGCGCTGTCTCCCAGCGATCCGCTGACATAAATCCAGTCGCCGATTTTGGCGCCGCCGCGGGTCAAGGCGCGGCCGGCGGGAACCAGACCGTAAATGGTCAGCGTCAGGCTGAGGGGACCGCGGGTGGTATCGCCGCCGATTAACTGCATGCCGTAATAATCCAGCAGCGCGAACAGGCTATCGCTATAGGCCGACAGCCAGTCGGCGTTATTTTCGGGCAGGGTAATCGCCAGGGAAAGCCAGGCGGGATCGGCGCCCATGGCCGCCAAATCGCTCAGGTTGACCGCCAGTGATTTGTAACCCAGATCGGCGGGATGGATATCGGGCAGAAAATGCACGCCGGACACCAGCGTATCGGTGCTCACCGCCAGTAATTGTTTCGCCGCGACCGCTAGCAGCGCGCAATCGTCGCCGATACCCAACGCAACATCCCGGCGCGAACTCCCGGCCCGATTGAAATAGCGGGCAATAAGGTCAAACTCACCTTTAACCATAACCTTTCCAGCCAGCGTTTAATTCAAAAGACCAGGGCCGGATATCCGGCCCTGACCCATTTATTTCTTACCCTTGCGCACCGAAGGCGCGGCTTTGTCGAGTACGCCATTAACAAACTTATGGCTATCTTCAGCGCCAAATACCTTGGCCAGTTCGATGGCCTCGTTAATGGCTACCTTGTAGGGAACATCGTCGCGTTTGCTCAGCTCAAATATCGCCAAGCGCAGAATGGCTCTTTCAACCTGCCCCAGTTCATCAAGCTGACGGGACAGGAAAGGCGCCATCAGCCGATCCAGCGTTTCTGCCTGAGTGGCGACACCCGCCAGCAGCTCGCGAAAATAGGTGATGTCGACATCTTTGACATCCTGCTCGCTCAGGAATTGGTGTTCAATATCGGCAATATCATTGTTAGACAACTGCCAGGAATATAGCGCTTGAACCGCACATTCACGGGCGCGGCGACGAGCAGCAGGTTTCACGAAATTCCCCTTACTTAATGGCTTTTAATACGTTAATCATTTCCAGCGCGGTCAGGGCGGCTTCTGCGCCTTTATTACCCGCTTTGGTGCCGGCGCGTTCAATCGCCTGCTCGATGCTTTCCGTGGTCAGTACCCCGAAAGCGACGGGCACTTCGCTATCCACGGCGATATGAGACAAACCGGAACTGCATTCGCCGGCAACAAACTCAAAATGGGCGGTTCCACCGCGGATGACCGTTCCCAGCGCGACCACCGCGTCATAACCGCCGTTTTGCGTGCTCTTGGTCAGCGCACGAACGGCTAACGGCAGCTCGTAGGCGCCGGGAACCCAAACAACGGTAATATTCTCGTCTTTAACCTGACCGATGCGCTTTAATGCGTCAATCGCGCCGTCCAACAGGCTGTCGTTGATAAAATGGTTAAAACGAGCAATCGCAATCGCCACGCGGGCATCAGGAGTAGCAACAACACCTTCAATAACGTTCATAGCTTTCCTTTATCTGGTCTTTATACCCCGCAGGGGGGCGGATTCTATCATATTCTTCCGGTTGCGTATGCGGTTTTGTCGGGCGCGCATCAGGCGCCCGATGACCCGTTTTGCGGCTTGAGCCGCAGCCGCAAATCCGGCCCTACCTGGCGAACATCGCTTATTTCGAACTCGGGAGCCTGGGACAGCCGGCTCAGCCCCGGCAGTACGCACAGCCCGCGGGCATTATCCCCCAAAAGCTTCGGCGCGAGATACACAATCAGCTCATCGACCACGCCGGCCTTTAACAGCGCCCCCGCCAGAGTGGCGCCGGCCTCCACCCAGACGGAGTTAATCTGCCGCTTGCCCAGCACCATCATCAGCGCAACCAGATCGATCCCGCCATCGTGCTGCGGCAGACTCAGCTGTTCGACCGTTTCCGGCCACGTCCGTTCATCGCTGCCCGTACGCGCCAGCCAGGTTTGCCCCGGCTGCGCAATGATGCGGTGCTGCGGCGTAACGCGCCGCCGGCCGTCAACGATAACGCGCACCGGCTGGCGGACATCCGCGGCGGCGTAATTGCGCTGCGTGTCGGCATCCAGCTCCCGCCAGCGAACCGTTAACGAGGGATCGTCCGCCAATACCGTGGCGCCGCTGCTCAGAATGGCCGCGCTTTGCGCCCGGAAGCGCTGCACGTCCTGCCGGGCCTGCGCAGAGGTGATCCACTGGCTTTCCCCGGACGCCATCGCCGTGCGCCCATCCAGCGAGGCCGCCATTTTTAGCTGTACATAAGGAAAACCGGTGCGCATACGTTTAAGAAAGCCGCGGTTGAGCTTCTCCGCTTCCGCCATCATCAGCCCATGGCCGACCGCAACGCCCGCCTGCTGCAGGCGATGCAGCCCGCGCCCCGCCACCTGCGGATTGGGGTCCTGCATGGCGACGACGACGCGCGACACCCCCGCCGCCACCAGCGCGTCGGCGCAGGGCGGGGTTCGGCCATGATGGCTGCACGGCTCCAGCGTGACGTACGCGGTGGCGCCGCGCGCCCGCTCGCCGGCCATACGCAACGCATAAACTTCGGCATGGGGTTCGCCGGCCCGAAAATGGTATCCCTCGCCGACGACCTCGCCATCCCGGACGATCACACAGCCGACATTTGGATTGGGCGCGGTGGTAAAGCGTCCGCGGCGCGCCAGCTCAAGCGCCCGCGCCATATAGGTTTCATCCTGCGGAAGTGTTAATTCGCCCTGTGGACCAACCATTCCCTGCCTCTCTTAATCCGCGGCGATTGCGCCGCTACATCATGCTTAATCCTGAAGACGGGCAATCTCTTCGCCGAACTCGCGGATATCCTCAAAGCTGCGATACACCGACGCAAAGCGGATATAGGCCACCTTATCCAGCTTCTTCAGCGCATCCATCACCAGACTGCCCACCATTTTCGCCATCACCTCGCGCTCGCCGGTGGCGCGCAGCTGGGATTTGATATGATTGATCGCCATCTCCACGTCGTCAGCGCTGACCGGCCTTTTCTCCAGCGCCTTAAGCATGCCGCTGCGCAATTTATCTTCATTAAAGGGTTCGCGCACATCGTTGCTTTTCACTATTCGGGGCATCACCAGCTCCGCCACTTCAAAGGTGGTAAAGCGTTCATTGCAGACCAGGCACTGCCGCCGACGGCGCACCTGTGAACCTTCGCCAACCAGGCGGGAATCGATGACTTTAGTGTCAACGGCGGAACAAAATGGGCAATGCATAATGCGTCCTGAGCGGTAATCCTTAACATAGCGACAGTTTACCCTGAATCGACAGCGTAACCCAAACTCCCGCGCATTGTTGCGAACCGATCCGCATCCCGCGCGGCGCGGCATGAAAAAATTCCGGCCGCCTATGACAGGCGCATAATCGCGGCTACACTGTCAACAAGGGAGATTGCAGGAACAGTAGGCAAAACATCAAAGGGGAAACAGCAATGATAACCCGCCACCCTATGCTGGCTATTTTACCGGCTTTGGTTTTTCTGGCCGGCTGCGCGCAACAGCGCCAGGTGCCGCAGTTGCAACATCAACTGGGTCAGTTAAATCAGCAGCTACAAACCCTGACCAATCAGGCGACGGCGCTGGAACAGCAAAACGCGCTGAATGCGCAATCGACTTCCGGCGTCTATTTACTGCCCGCCGCGCAAAGCCGCGCGATCTTGCAGAGCGATATCGGCCAGCTTGGCGTATCGCTCAGCGATATCGAGAGCGAGGCCAACGGCAGCCGCGCGCTGCTGCATATCCGCACCCTCGATTCGGCCCGCCTGTCCGCATTCAGCGCCCGGCTCGATTGGGGACAAATCGATCCCGTTACCGGCAAGCCGCTTCCCCGTGATGTTCAGACGCAGGCATTCGTCTTTTCACCTTCGCTGCTGCCGAAAGCCGAGACGGTGATTGAACTGCGCCTTAGCGGACTCTCCCCCGAGCAGTTGGGATTCGTTCGTTTGTATCATATTGCCGGCCAGGAGCGGACGCCGCCGCCCGTTGCCGCTATCGAGGCTCCCTGAACGGTTATCTCCCACCATAAAAAAAGGTGCCGCTGCCCCTACGTCACAATCACCCGCGATCAGCGAACGACGTGGTATCGTTGTCGCCGACGATGATGTGATCCAGCATGCATACATCCACCAGTGCCAGGGCCTCTGTCATTCTCTTCGTCAACGCTCAGTCGGCTTCGCTTGGATGGTTGTGCGCCAATACGACAGCCGCCGAATTGTTGTGCAGAGCCTTTTTGACGATTTCACGCGGATAGACTTCCGTCCTGGCAATGCTGCCGTTGCTCGATCTGTAATCTCGCCCGCTCGGTCGCCTGCTGCAACCGCTCCCCTAATACCGCACGCGGCGGCAAGGTGGTCAGGTACTCGGCTACGTGAATGCCCGATTTATCCAGTTCTAACAATTCGATCTGCTCGCGCTTTTTGCCGGTGCAAAAGATGATGCCCAGCGGCGAGGCTTCCTCCGGCTCCCGTTCGTGCTTATCCAACCAGCGTAGGTAAAGCTCCATCTGGCCCTTGTAAGCCACCTTGAACTCGCCGACTTTCAACTCCACCGCCACCAGCCGCCGCAGTTTGCGGTTGCAGAACGGCAGATCGAGGTGGAAATCCTCATCGTCGATCTGAATGCGTTTCTGCCGGGCGACGAAGGAGAAGCCCGCGCCCAGTTCCAGCAGGAAGGATTCCATGTCGCGGATGATCGCGGCTTCGAGGTCGCCTTCCTGCCAGCTATCCCGTAGCCCCAGAAAATCGAGGATGTACGGGTCACGCATGACCAGCGCCGGCGTCATGCGCTGCGCGTCGCGCAGGGTCGCCAGTTCCTGGGCGATAGTTTCGTCCGGCTTTTGGGACAGCGCCGTGCGCTCGTACAGCATCGAACCGATGCGCTCGCGCAGCGTCCGCACGCTCCAGCGTTCGGTGCTCGCCATCTGCGCGTAGTAGTCCCGCTGGAGCGGGTCTTTCAGTGGGATCAACGCCACAAAATGCGACCAGCTCAATTGTCGTGACAGTGAAACGACAATTCGCTCGTCGGGAAACGTGCCCGCGAACTGCACCATCCGGCGCAGGTTCTTGTCCGCGAAGCTGCGTCCGTAGTCGAGGACAAGCTGCACCGCCAGGGACGGCAGGATTTCTTCACCGTACCCGGCCCGCTGGCCAGCCAGCACCTCCGTATGGATACGCTGGCCGACACGCCAGAACAACAGGGTCAACTCTGCATTGACCGTCGAGGCGACGCGCTGGCGCGACGCATCGATCAGCGCCCTAATGTCGCCCAGCAGCGCTGATGGTGATGCAGGCGACTTAATGGATGCCTTGCGTCTGGTCATACCGTCTCCTCCTCAGTTGGCGGGCGTTCGGTGTCGGTGATCGCTTTACGCCTGTTCGTCACCAGATCGGCAGCCTTGCGTACAGGATCATCCTCGGTATGGACGAACGCATAAACATCGCCACGGTTTTATGCCCGTTTTCATCATCGCCGCCACGTCCAGTCGCTGCACGTCCATGACTTTCATTCTCCCCAATATCGAGATGATGTTACGATCAATGACGTCCTGATAGCCATCCTGGGTGCTGGGCTTATTGCGAACTTTGGAATAGTCCTCCATAAATTTTGCACGTCGGCGCCTTGCGTGTAGCCGCTTTAGCCGCGCTGGGGTCGACGCCTTTGCGAACCTCCGCCATCCAGTCCTGCGCTAGAGTTCGAGCCTGCTTGATTTTCGCCATGATGACTCCTCGAAATACTCGATTTCCGGGGAGCCCCTTAAGAGCCAGGCAGCAGGAAATCGAATCAGGTTTCGTAAGGCACCGGCATATAGTTAATCTTTGTAACCCATTGGCACACTTGCTGTAGCGGGCTTCAGCGTAAATCGACCAATTTCGGTGCTGGAGTCAGCTTGAAATAAAAAATCGCCAGGAGCCTGAGGAATCCCCACAAATATTAAAGAGGCAGGAACATTCATGGCATTCAACGATCTGATAAATCGCCAAATTCAAAAGGTCGGAGAACACCATGAATGCCTGCTCATTATTACACGACGTTATCG